>DATLTG010000225.1:0-5097 GCA_035533735.1 Bacteroidia bacterium | reverse complement strand
CGGACGCAGCCCGGTAGTTTGTTTGTTTTGCATTTTACATTTTTTGTAGTGATTAAATATTTTATGCAAAGCAAAAGCCTCTGAAGTTATCGGAGGCTTTACAAATTACCGTAGGTTTAGTACAACAAGCGCATTGGCAATAGCAGGGCTGACGTGCATTTCATCAACTTTTTGTTCGCTATTGGGCTGTTGTCCGGGCTGAAAATTCTCTATTGAGCTATGAATCAAAATCTCAACTATTTGTTCGTTTACTGTACTTTTGTTCCGGGCAGAAAGTTCATTGAATTCCCTGCCATAGCCAATGCGTAAACGTTAGCGGGCATGCAATTAGACAATCCTAAAAGCTTATGAGTAAAAAATCTTCACGAAAGACAGAATTTGTAAAATGGTTTGGACCTGTTCTTGACGCATTGAGAGCATTAGGGGGTTCAGGACGACCGAGAGAAATTACCAAATGGATTGGTGAAACCATGAACTTGCCTGATAAAATTCTTAATGAACGATACGAAAAGTCTGGAGTTCTAAAGTTTCAAAACCAAATAGCTTGGGCGAGACAATACTTAGTCTGGGAAGAACTTCTTGGGAGTTCAAAGCATGGTGTTTGGACTTTGACAGACAAAGGGTGGAATACCCACTTAAATGAGAAACAAGCTCACGATATATTTATCAAGTGGGTAAAGACTTTTCAAGAACTACGAGATAAAAAAGGAAAAGTTTCGGTTGACAAATCTGCCGAAGAAGTTGCAGATAAACAAGAAACTGTTGAACCAGAAGAAAGCCAGCTACCAATCAAACCATCACTAATTGAAGTTCTTCAATCACTTTCACCAACTGGTTTTGAACATTTATGTGGTAGACTTCTGAGGGAGTATGATTTTGAAAATATTGAAATTACACAACGCTCACATGACGGTGGCATTGACGGCTATGCAACCTTTAAACAAAATCCTTTTGTGAGCATGAGTGTTTTCTTTCAATGCAAAAAATATCAAGGAACAGTTCCTACAGAAAAAGTGCAAGCATTTATTGGTGTTATGGAGACCAACAAAAGAAGCGTTGAAAAAGGACTAATGATAACAACCGGCTCATTTGCAAAAGCGGCACTGGAAATTGATAAAGCAAATAACAAATTGGAGCTTATTGACGGAGACAAGCTTGTTGAAATGTTTGAGAAAGTAGAACTTGGAGTAGTTCCTAAAACAGTATATGAACCAGACCTAACATTTTTTGAAAAGTATCGTGAGAAGACCAGCACGACCCGCTAACATCGGTTTGCAGCAAGTGGGGCTGAAGGAAAAACAATGAGCATTTGTAACATTATTGAGCAGTAGTCCGGGCTGAAAAAACTCTATTGAGCGATAGAATAAACAATGAACTTTTTATTATAAATTTGGCAACGGTTCGGGCAGACGGAATTCTATTTCCCCACCTGCTGCAAGCCGTAAAACGTAAGCTGCCATTATTATGACCTTCACAAAATTTCAAAACAACTAAATCAAAACTAACAATGGAAATAAGTTTAGTAAATGAAAAACCAAAGAATGTAAAGTTTGCCATATCTATTCTGGTAATCACTATTATTTTGGAGATTATACTTTTAATATTAAGAAAAATTATGGCAGGAAATCAATTTGATAACTCAAGTTTCATTTTTACTCTTTTGCTGATTGGTTTTAATCTTGTACTTGTAATTGAAATGAGCAAGCGACAGAAATGGGCAAAAAAGACATTTCTTGTGTTGGTAATTTTACGAATTTTTGGCGTGTATTTCACCTTGCCAATTTTACTTTCTTCATATAATTTCGTACTTCCTGCTACAATAATTATAATGATTTTGGAAATTACCGCAGCAATACTTTTATTGACTAAGGCCAGTCGTAATTGGTTCAAAACAATTCCACAAAAAGATTAATGATTTATGCAACTTTATGAAATTTTGACCATCGTCGCAATAATACTCGGACCAATACTTGCCGTTCAAATAGATAAATATATTTATATTAGACGAGATAATAAAAATAGAAAATTATGGATATTCAAAACATTAATGGCAACACGTGGCGCAATATTATCCGCCGCACACGTAGAAGCACTTAATCGTATTGATTTAGAATTTTCAAATGGGAAAAAATATTATAAAGTGATTACTTCTTGGAAAGAATATTTTGACAACTTATGTCAAAAACAAGGAACAGAGGAACAAATAATAATTTGGAGTACAAAAAATGAAGAACTTCTTGCCAACCTTCTTTTTGAAATGGGGCAGTCACTTGGTTATAGTTTTGACAAGGTTTTAATAAAACGTAACATTTATTCTCCTATAGGACATGGGAAAATTGAAAAAGAAAATGAGCTTATACGACAAAACTTTTTAAACATTCTTCAAGGAGAAAAAACTTTTCCTGTTAGCTTTTCTCAAAATGACTTAAATCAAGATACAGTAAATAAACAGCAAGAACTTCAAGACTTATTAATTACTTACTATAAAAAGCAAAACCTAAAAAGTGGTGGCATCGAAAACGGCAGCTTACATTAGGTTTGGCAATAGTCTGGCTGAAGGAATAACAATCGGCTGTAGTTCGCTGTCAGAAGTAGTTCCAGCAGACGAACAAATATCAGCTTTTTGTATTTATCTTCGGCTTTTGTTTTTCAATCGGCTTTGGTTCCGGGCTGAAAATTATAAAATGCCAGCCCATCGCCGTAAACGTTATGTGCAACAAGACATGAGACCAATTCAAAGTTTAATTTTCATTTTAAGTTTAGCATTATTTTCGTGCAAACAAAGTAATCCAACAAAAAAGTTGGTGACTGACGACTTGAAATATTCCGCATATTATTGGCATTTAAATGAACACACAGACAGCTTCGAATTTTATTTAGTTCATTATATTAATATAGATAACGAAGGGAATTATTTTCTCATGAGACATGATATGTGGCGAGACAAGCCAAGATATTTTAAAGGTTCAATAAATGATACAATCCGTAAATGTATAGACACCACTTTTTTTAAAGATAGTTTTAAGACTGACTATACCTATATGACAAACCCAAATTTTATTTATGACGGGTTCACCTATTGTTTAGATTACAACACTCAAAATGAAAAAAGGAAAGAAATTTTATTTATACCACCGAACAGCCCAGATGAAATTAAAACAATAAGCACTCTTCTTGACACATTAATTTATTCTAACAAAAGTGAAATTCTTGACACTTTAAACATTTCCCTTTACACAAAACAATTGAAAGAATTAGCTGAAAAGGTAGAGCCGCCGCCGACACCTAAAATGTTACCGCCGCCGCCGATAAATTCAAAAACTATTTTATTTAAACCGCCGAAATCTAAACACTGACTAAAATGCACATAACATTCGCATTTATGCAAGCCTGGCTGAAGTGCTAAGAGTGAACGGTGGTGCATCTTTCAGCAGTAGTTGCGGGCAGAAGGAATATTATTGAGCGATAGAAATAACAATCAACTTTTTATTATAAATTTGGCAGACGGTTTGGGCAGACGGAATTCTAATTCCAGACCTGCATAAATGCGTAGCCGTTGTGCGTCACCAAAAAAACCATTACCGACAAAAAATTTCCTACTGTAAATGCCAAGACAAAATGATTTCTAAACAAGAGCAGTTATTGGTAAAAAAGTTTGTAGTCAAAGACAAACAAGACCGCTATTTGGCTTTTCTTTCGAAGGAGAAAACCCGTAAAAAGTTTACAGAAGCATTATATCATTTCAATGATTTTAATTGGAAACTATTTCGTGAAATTCCAGGAAGCGAAAATGAAGGGCAGACAATTTCTTTAAAAGTTAAGAGCGCCAAAAATATCTCAACTTGTTCAGTAATTTCTGCAGACCCCAACCTTGACGGAAATGTTTTATCGGTTGACGAAGCAATTAAAAATGCCATAGGAATAGAAGGAACTATTTTAATCTTTGGTGACGCAGACATTGTTTATTATGAAGGCGAAGCACCTAAACGTAGATACATAAGCATATGAAAAATCTTTTGACACTTCATGAAGCCGTTGCTGTTGTACTTCTTAACAAACAAAATCGAACTGCTACATTTGAAAGTATAGCTGAAGATATTGACAAAAGAAATTTATTTCCAGAACGCAAAGGAGGAATTACTTTTGTCCGAGCAGGTAAAAATTAGAACCTCAATTAAATCAAGTAAATACAAACATTGGTTTGACATTACGCCGCCGAATATAATTCGCTTAAAATAAACCAATGGATGGTAAGTAAACTTGGCGAACGCACAACATTAAGAACAATAGCCGCAAGCCCCCCATTAAAAAGCCCCCATCAGGAACGAGCTTGTGGGGGCTTTCGGTTATTGTTTGTTGACCGACACCGGGCTATAGGAGATTAGTAGCCGATTTGCAGAGAGCCAAACGTTTATGCATGAACGTTAGTTCCATTTTTTTGTGAAGAATGTGGTATTTATTTTTCTTAGACATAAAAGGTCCCCTTACCCATAATTGGTTTATTTTTTTTGCTTTGATAATAAATGAGAAATCTGTGTTCACAAAGGCTTCTTTTTTTCATCTGGTGATGCTTTATTATTTACTGCTGCCGCCTTTTTTTCGGTCTTCCATAATCTTTTTGTAAAAATGCTACTGGCCTGCTCTGCATACGTGATGCTCATCAGGATCAGTTTTCCCCTGTTGCATTTGGGACACAGCGTAATGTCTTTACCATATTTTTCAAGCATCCGCTGGCTCACCGGTATTTGCACTTTTGGTGGTAAAACCCCTAAATCCAGCTGCTTCCTGATGGCACCCAGCCTCTTTATTTTTCCGTGATTTTTCAACAATCCATAATGGCGGATCTTTACAAAACGTTTGGGTAGTATGTGCAACTCAAAGCGACGTAAAAATTCCGGAACAGATAAAGCCATTTCTTTTTGTTTGTTGCCGTCAGCATAATCTTTGTATTTAAAATTTATATTGCCATCAGCGATGCCGGTGATGCGATGAGATGTGATGGCAATCTTGTGCGTATATCTGCCTAAATATTCCACCACCGATGCCACATTGCCAAAAGGGCGTTTAGCGTACACATTCCATTTTTTAAAACCCGCT
>DATLTG010000224.1:0-2150 GCA_035533735.1 Bacteroidia bacterium | reverse complement strand
ATTTTTAAGTACAGAAAATGGAATTCGTAATCGTTACGTTGCTGGAATAGATAGTGTTATCAGTTTTGTGGACACAACATCACATTATCGTTATGTAATAAAATCTTTTCCGATTACCGATTATCCGAGAAATATTGAAGAGCAAGATATTAATTTAACTGCCAATAAATGCGCAGAAATTATTTTCGATAAAGGAAAATATCACTTGTACGTAACCGATTTAAAACCTTTTTCATCACTTTCAGCAGTGGATTTGCGCAATACAGATTATCGGAAAGAGCAGTTGTTCGAAGAAAAAAATCCTACTAAAGAAAAACAGCAATCGAAAAACAACAACACTTCAACAACAACAAAAGTTCAAGTAACTACTATTGATTTATCGAAACAACCTGCGGATACAGCATCTCACAGCTCAAAAATTAATATCAATAATTATGCTTTTGATAATACACCTCAACAAAACAAAGATGCTAAAGCAAAAGAAATTCAGCAGAAAAAAGATTCTTTGGAAACGGCTTCAGAAAAATTAAAACCTATCAAAAAAGATTCTATAAATCCGTTTAAACTTTCGCTAACTAATAATTATCGGATTACTTATTCTCCCGATTACATTACTACACAAATTGGAAACGATTTTTTAAATAGCGCTTATCAACCATTTTCAGGTGGAGGAAGTCCGATTTATTTGAATCCTGGTTTTTCAGGATTTTTCAGTGTTTCGCTAAGCGATTTATTTGAAGATTATCGCATCACAGCTGCCGTACGCCTTTCGGGTGATTTAAACAGCAACGAATATTTGCTGAGTTACGAAAACCGAGTTGGACGTTGGGATAAACAACTTGTTTTTCATCGTCAAGCATTTTTAGGAGTTAACGGAAACAATGGATTGGAAAAAATTTATACCAATGATGCGCATTATGTATTGAAATATCCGTTTAGTGAAGTGGCTTGTGTAAAAGGAACTGCCGGTTTGTTAAACAATCAATTAGTTACTTTGGCAGTTAACGATCCGACTTTACAACAACCAAATACATACCAAACATGGGCGAATTTGAAAATGGAATATATTTTCGACAATACCATTAGCAAAGGATTGAATTTATATAATGGCTTCCGCGGAAAAATTTTTGGCGAATTTTACCGTCAATTAAACAAAAATAATACCAATATGTTTGTAGTAGGTTTTGATGCACGCTACTATCAAAAAATTCACCGCGATTTAATTTGGGCAAATCGTTTTTCAGGAAGCACTTCCTTCGGTCAGGAAAAATTAATTTATTATATGGGCGGTGTCGATAATTGGTTTTCGCCAACATTTAACAACAATATAAACATTGCAACCGATCAAAATTATGCGTTCCAAACATTGGCAACTCCATTGCGCGGTTTCACACAAAATATCCGAAATGGAAATTCATTTTTGCTTTATAACAGCGAATTACGTTTCCCTATTTTCAAATATTTCGCCAACAGACCGCTACGTTCCGATTTTATAAATAATTTTCAAATTATCGGCTTTACAGATATTGGAACTGCTTGGACAGGCGCATCTCCTTATTCCGCCAATAACTCACTCAACACAACTGTTATTACAGGAAATCCGATTACGGTTACTTTACAAACTCAACAAAATCCTATTGTTGGCGGCTATGGATTTGGATTACGCAGTCGCATTTGGGGTTATTTTATTCGAGTAGATTGGGCTTGGGGAGATGTTGATGGTATTATTCAACCTGAAATTACTTACTTATCATTCAGTTTAGATTTTTAATAATACATAATGGAAAACAAAAAATCAGCAGTACTAACGTGGGTGATTTTAATTGCAATTGGACTTACGGCTGGAGCTTTGAGCGGTTTAATTGGTATTGGCGGAGGTATTGTTATTGTACCTGCGCTCGTTTTTTTTCTTGGATTTTCACAACACGAAGCACAAGGAACAAGTATAGCATTGATGCTTCCTCCTATCGGAATTTTAGCAGCATATAATTATTACGCTTCTGGAGATTTGAATATAAACTTTGCCATTGTTATTGCTTGCGCTTTTATTGTAGGTGCTTTTTTCGGATCAAAAATTGCCATTGCCATGGACGAAAAAAAAATAAGAAAAATTTTTGGCGTAATTATGCTGCTGATTGCCATCAAAATGT
>DATLTG010000223.1:0-3514 GCA_035533735.1 Bacteroidia bacterium | reverse complement strand
TGATGCGAAAGGGAGAAAATTCGGATAATGTTATTGCCGCTCTTACAAAAACAATCAATAAATTAAATACAAAAATACTTCCGCCTGATACTAAAATTGTTCCTTATTATAATCGGAAAGATTTAACCTCTTTTGCTACACACACTGTTCTGCATAACATGGCAGAAGGAATTATTTTAGTTACCTTATTGGTATTTCTGTTCATGTTTAATTGGCGAACTACATTAATTGTTGCCATTATCGTTCCGCTTTCGCTGCTATTTGCTTTTATGTGTTTAAACGCAATGGGAATGTCGGCTAACTTGCTTTCATTAGGTGCTGTTGACTTTGGAATTATTATAGATGGTGCCGTTGTAATGGTGGAAGGTTTGTTTGTGATGTTGGATCAAAGAGCCATTGAAGTAGGAATGGAAAAATTCAATAAGCTCAGTAAACTGGGAATGATAAAATTAAAAGGAGCTGAATTAGGGAAAGCTATTTTAATTGCAAAAATAATTATCATTACTGCTTTATTACCCATTTTTGCTTTTCAAAAAGTAGAAGGAAAATTATTTTCACCACTTGCTTATACGCTTGGTTTCGCTTTACTCGGAGCACTTTTATACACCTTAACATTAGTGCCTGTATTAGTGAGTGTTTTGCTAAGAAAAAATGTACACGAAAAACACAATCCAATTACACATATTATGTTTGGAATGTTTATCAAAGCATTTGATGCAGTAGCAAGACATCGCAAAGCAACACTTATTGTTTCAGGAATTGTAATTGTTGTAGGATTGTATGCTTTTAAATTTTTGGGTACCGAATTTTTACCCGAAATGGACGAAGGTGCTATGTGGGTTCGTATTCAATTGCCTTATAGTGCTTCGCTGCAAAAATCGGTAGAAATAGCTACTCAAGCTCGATTAATTTTAGGCACATTTCCGCAAGTAAAAACGGTTGTTTCTCAAACCGGAAGACCTGATGATGGAACCGATGTTACTGGTTTTTATAACAATGAATTTGATGTTATTTTAAAACCAGAAGACAGTTGGACAGATACCATTTCAAAAAATAATTTGATTGAGTTGATGCGAAAAAAATTAGAAATTATTCCGGGTGCCGACTTAAACTTTTCTCAACCTATTTCCGACAATGTGGAAGAAGCTGTTTCGGGTGTAAAAGGTGATATTTGCTTAAAAATTTGGGGAGATTCTTTGAATTATATGGAAGATAAAGTTGCACAAGCAGTTGATATTTTAAAAACAGTTCCAGGAATTACCGATTTAGGTGCCATCAAAAATATTGGACAGCCCGAATTAGATATTGACTTGTCTCAAACAAAAATGGCATTGTACGGAGTAAGTACTGCTGATGCAAATGCTGTAATCCAAATGGCAATTGGAGGTGCTCCTGCATCGCAATTATACGAAGGCATTGAACAATTCGATATTCGCGTTCGCTTTCCGGAAGAATTCAGAAAAAACGAAACGGATATTGGGAATTTAATGGTGCCAACAATGAGTGGTTCGGAAGTTCCTATTAATGAAATCGCAGATATTTCTTTTAAATCAGGTCCTTGTCTTATTTTCAGAGATGGCAATCAGCGTTATGCCGCATTAAAATTTTCGGTTAGTGGCAGAGATATGGGAAGTGCTGTTGCAGAAGCACAAAAAAAGGTGGATGAAAATCTACATTTGAAAAAAGGATACACAATGAAATTTCAAGGTGATTTCGAAAACGAACAAAGAGCTTCTAAGCGTTTATCTCAAGTGGTTCCAATCAGTTTAATATTAATTTTTATTTTACTTTTTGCGATGTTTGGTAATTTTAAAGATGCCGGATTAGTCTTTTTAAATGTGCCTTTTGCCATTGTTGGTGGTATTGCAGCATTGCTAATTACAGGTACTGAATTTAGTATTTCCGCAGGTATTGGCTTCATTGCATTATTTGGTATTTGTATTTTGGAAGGTGTTTTGTTGATTACCGCATTCAAACAAAACATGGATAAAATGCGCGAACAAAAAAACTCCTTGTATGTATCTATCAAATTAGGCGTTGTTTCATTGATTCGTCCAGTAATGATGACGGCACTAATGGCTGCAATGGGTTTACTTCCTGCTGCCATTTCAACAGGAATAGGCTCGGAAAGTTCACGACCATTAGCAAGAGTTGTCATTGGCGGAATACTGTCTTCAATGTTTTTTTCCTTATTGGTATTTCCATTGATATTTGCTTGGGCATACCGCAATGTGGATAAAAAGCACGAAGCAGAAGGATTTGATACACCGGAACATCTCAAAATGCCAGAATAAAATTTCTAATTACTTTTAATTCATTTTTAGATTCAAAAGCAAAGCTTTGACATAAATTTGTAGCGGAAATGATTTTTCATTTACGAATTTTTAGTTTATTTTTATTTATATTGTGTGAATTTAATTCAATCTGAAGATTATTGTCATCATCGTGAAATGTTTCAATAATAACTCTATCATCTATAGTTTCTCAACACAATCTCTTGTAATTTTCAAGAGTTCGTACTTCAGGTAATCTCTCTAATTCCTTGTGTTGATTCCTTGAAAGAATAAAAAAGCGGTTCTTAACAGTATCGTTGTGAAGTCTTACAATGCGGCCATTATAAATATCTCCATAGTAGGTAACAAAATTCTTAAACTGCCCATTATCAAATTGACTATTGAAAGCCATTTTAAGCAGTTACTTTCTTCAAAGCATCCACCATTGCTTTTCCAATAACAGCGGGAGAATCCACCACAATAATTCCGCATTCGCGTAAAATTTTCTTTTTGGCAGCTGCAGTATCTTCGTCACCGCCAACTATTGCTCCGGCATGTCCCATTGTTCTTCCTGCAGGAGCAGTTTCTCCGGCAATAAAGCCAACAACAGGTTTCGTTCCGTTTTCTTTTATCCAACGAGCAGCATCGGCTTCCATATTTCCGCCAATTTCTCCAATCATTACAATTCCATCAGTATCCGGATCATTCATTAATAATTGAATCGCTTCTTTGGTAGAAGTTCCGATAATCGGATCGCCTCCAATGCCAATAGCAGTAGATTGTCCGAGACCAGCTTTGGTAATTTGATCCACCGCTTCGTAAGTTAAAGTTCCCGATTTAGAAACAATTCCGATACGTCCAGGATTAAAAATAAAACCCGGCATAATTCCTACTTTCGCTTCTCCGGCAGTCATAACGCCCGGACAATTTGGTCCAATCAAACGACAATCTTTATCTTTCAAATATTCTTTTACAGCAATCATATCTTTTGTAGGAATGCCTTCTGTGATACAAACAATAACTTTAATTCCTGCCTCAGCAGCTTCCATAATGGCATCTGCGGCAAAAGCTGGTGGTACAAAAATAATAGAAACGTTTGATCCCGCTGTTTTAACAGCATCGGCAACAGTATTAAAAACAGGTTTTTCTAAATGAGTCGTTCCGCCTTTTCCGGGAGTTACACCGCCAACCACATTGGTTCCATAAGCAATCATCTGACTTGCATGATAAGTGCCTTCCGT
>DATLTG010000222.1:0-4559 GCA_035533735.1 Bacteroidia bacterium | reverse complement strand
TTTGCCAAATCAGCTCCCGGAACTTGAAACGCATAAGATGGATCAATGTATGTAAACTTTAATAAAGAATCTTTTACATCCACTTGAGCGTAGCCAGCAGTTGAAATACCGACAAAAATCAAAAAACAAAAAAAATATTTTTTCATAAAAAATAAGTGAGCAAAGTTACATTTTTTATTAAAATTAAAGGTGTTTATTTTTCTCTGTCTCAGAAATCTAATAATTCTAAAAATAGCTATCTTCGCACATTCCTAAAAATAATTTTAGATGGAAAAAACGATGAAAAAAATCCACATGGTGGATACAAAAGGACAGTATGAAAAAATACAATCCGAAATTGATGAAGCTGTTTTAAATGTAATTCGATCTTCCCAATTTATTGGTGGACCGGAAGTAAATTTATTTCAGCAGGAATTAGCAACTTATTTAGGAACTAAAAATGTAATTGCTTGCGCCAACGGAACTGATGCGCTTCAAATTGCGATGATGGCGTTGGATTTAAAACCTGGAGACGAAGTCATAACTGCCGATTTCACTTATGTGGCTACTGCCGAAGTAATTGCCCTTTTAGGCTTAACACCTGTGTTAGTTGATGTGCATCCTGATACATTTGATATTGATGTAAATGCTATTGAACGAGCCATTACTCCGAAAACAAAAGCCATTGTTCCCGTTCATCTTTTCGGACAATGTGCCGATATGGAAAAAATTATGCAGCTCGCAAAAAAACATAATTTATATGTGATTGAAGATGTTGCACAAGCTATTGGAGCAGATTATACTTTTACTGATGGTTCTAAAAAGAAAGCCGGAACAATTGGAACAATCGGATGCACTTCGTTTTATCCTTCTAAAAATTTAGGCTGTTATGGCGATGGTGGCGCACTTTATACCAACGATGATGTGCTTGCAAAAAAAATAAATATGATTGCTAAACACGGACAATCTGTTCAATATTATCACGATGTTGTAGGTGTTAATTCTCGTTTAGATGCCATTCAAGCAGCTATTCTTCGCATTAAATTAAGGCATTTGGATAATTACGCTTTAGCGCGAAATAAAGCCGCAGCATATTACGACAAAGCCTTGGCAAATAATCCTAAATTTAAAATTCCGGCTCGTGCAAAAAATTCAACACACGTTTTTCATCAATATACATTACTCTTAAATGGTGTCGACAGAGAAAAATTGAAAGCGCATTTGGAATCAAAATCCATTCCAGCAATGATTTATTATCCAGTTCCACTGCATTTGCAAAAAGCATATACGGATGTTCGCTATAAAGCAGGTGATTTTCCTGTAACGGAAAAGCTTTGCGCATCCGTAATTTCATTACCAATGCACACCGAATTAGATGAAGATACATTGAAATATATTTCAGAATCAATAATAGAATTTGTAAAATAAAAAAATAATTTTTTAAAATGGATATTGCAGTTATAGGAACCGGATATGTTGGATTAGTAACAGGAACTTGCCTTGCTGAAACAGGAAATAATGTAATTTGTGTAGATATCAACAAAGAAAAAGTACGCAAAATGCAGGAAGGAATTGTTCCCATTTACGAGCCTCATTTGGATACTTTTTTTCATCGAAACATCAAAGCCGGCAGATTAAAATTCACCACCAATTTGGCGGATGCTGTTGAATCAGCAAAAATAATTTTTTTGGCATTGCCCACTCCTCCTGGTGAAGATGGTTCTGCTGATTTAAGTTATATTCTTGGAGTTGCCGATGATTTGGGAAAAATTATAAAAGATTATAAAGTTGTGGTAGATAAAAGTACTGTTCCGGTTGGTACGGCTGAAAAAGTACGACAAGCATTTGCAAAAAATGAAAATGCGATTTTGATATTGTTTCTAATCCCGAATTTTTACGCGAAGGTTTTGCGGTGGATGATTTTATGAAACCCGACAGAGTGGTGATTGGATCGAGTTCAGATAGAGCCAGAAAAATGATGGAAGAACTTTACAAACCTTACGTTCGTCAAGGAAATCCTATTATTTTTATGGATGAAAAATCGGCTGAATTAACCAAATATGCTGCCAATGCTTTTTTGGCTACTAAAATTACTTTTATGAATGAGATTGCCAATCTGTGCGAAAAGTTAGGCGCAGATGTAGATGCCGTTCGTATCGGAATTGGCTCAGATGATAGAATTGGTAAACGATTTTTATTTCCAGGAATCGGTTATGGTGGAAGTTGTTTTCCGAAAGATGTACAAGCATTGGAAAAATCAGCAGCTGAAGCGAATTATGATTTTCAAATACTTTCTTCGGTAATGCGTGTGAATGAAAAACAAAAAACAATTATTGTTCCGAAAATAAAAAATTATTTTTCAAATAATCTGAAAGGAAAAAAAATTGCCTTGTGGGGATTGGCTTTTAAGCCAGATACAGATGATATTCGCGAAGCTCCGGCACTTTATATTATTGACGAATTACTAAAAGAAGGCGCAGAAATTATTGCTTATGATCCGGAAGCAATGGAAAATGTTAAAAAATTAGTTGGCGAAAAAATAATTTTTGCAAACGATCAATATGAAGCTTTAAAAAACGCAGATGCTTTGTTAATAGCAACCGAATGGAGTTTATTTCGAACACCCGATTTTGAAAAAGTGAGTACATTATTAAAAAACAAAGTCATTTTTGACGGACGCAATTTGTACGATTTACAACAAATGAAAAAATTAGGTTTTTATTATTCTTCCATCGGAAGAGAAACCGTAAAATAAAAAATATGAAACGCGTATTAATAACAGGTGCAGCAGGTTTTCTCGGTTCACATTTATGTGATCGTTTTATAAAAGAAGGTTATCACGTTATTGCAATGGATAACTTGATAACTGGTGATATTCGCAATATTGAACATTTGATGAAATTAAAAGATTTTGAATTTCATCACCACGATGTTTCTAAATACGTGCACGTAGCTGGCGATTTAGATTATATTTTGCATTTCGCATCACCAGCAAGTCCGATAGATTATTTAAAAATTCCGATTCAAACATTAAAAGTAAGTTCGCTTGGAACGCATAATTTATTGGGATTAGCAAAATCGAAAAACGCGCGAATGTTGATTGCTTCTACTTCTGAAGTATATGGCGATCCTTTGGTACATCCGCAAACTGAAGATTATTGGGGAAATGTAAATCCAATCGGTCCGCGTGGTGTTTACGATGAAGCCAAGCGTTTTCAAGAAGCAATTACAATGGCGTATCACACGTATCATCAGTTAGAAACGCGCATTGTTCGTATTTTTAATACGTATGGTCCGCGTATGCGATTAAATGACGGACGCGTTTTACCGGCTTTTATCGGACAAGCTTTGCGCGGAGAAGATTTAACGATGTTTGGCGATGGCAGCCAAACACGCTCGTTTTGTTATGTGGATGATTTGGTGGAAGGCATTTATCGCTTATTGCAGAGCGATTATGTTTATCCTGTAAATATTGGTAATCCAAGTGAAATTACTATCAAAGAATTTGGTGAAGAAATAATAAAGCTGACTGGAACAAAACAAAAATTAATTTCTTTACCACTTCCGAAAGACGATCCAAAACAACGCAAACCGGATATTACTCTCGCTAAACAATTACTTAATTGGGAACCAAAAATAAGTCGCGCTGAAGGTTTAAAAATTACGTATGACTATTTTAAATCTTTGCCTAAAGAAGAATTAGTAAAATCGGCACACCGTTTTCAATAAGTTGGTTGATTAGAAATCGAAAATAAATTCTCAATCAAATCTTTTTTTGAAAAATTATTTTTCGACTACTAATTTTTTGTAGTACGATAATAATGCCAATATACAAAGCGAAATAAAAATGGCATCAATAAAATAAGCCCAAGTTACTTGCGATCCAATTGAAAAAAACGGAATGGAGAAAATGCCAATAAACAATACTTGAGTTAACGTGCTTATTACTGAAAAAACGCTGCCAGTTCTGCCCATCCGATTATTAGGAATCCGTTCAAACAAATAGGTAATCCGTAAAATACGCGTACCGGCATTTGTAATTCCTATTAATAATGAAAAAGCAAAAAAGATGATAATACTTTTACTGAAAGAAGTAATCAATAAAATAAATACCGTTAATAACATTAATAAAATGATGGATTTAACAGCATTTGTTTGTTTGAAAACTTTGCGAATAAATAAGCCTGAAATAATGGCTCCGATGCTATAAAAAATTCCTGAGGATGCGTAAACATCAGCACCTTGTTGAAGATGATTGTTCACGTAAAGTGGCATTAATAAACGTTCTTCTACAATCAATACAATAAAAATAGACATGGTTACAACTCCGAAAAGAAGTAATTCTGGTTTATTTTTCAAATAATCAAAACCCATTTTAATGCGCTCTTTAACTGTTCCAATATGAATTTCTAATTTTTCGGCTGGTACATATTTTATAAAAGCAATTAGCAAAAGTGCCATTATGTAAGTAGTTGCATCCATCAAAAATATTTTTTGTAATGACCAAGCAGCAATTTCAAAAGGTAAATGAATGTGAAAACCAATAATATTTGCAGTTAAATTTTTTGTTCCTGAAAGTA
>DATLTG010000221.1:0-3645 GCA_035533735.1 Bacteroidia bacterium | reverse complement strand
TGCACAAACAAATTATGTTTTACCAAATGAAGTTGTTTTATTTTCATTCAAAACAGACAATGGAAAAATTGTAACTATCAATAAAGACAAAGACGATAAATATATCGTTTACAGGTTTGGGACAAAAAACAAAGTCGAATTACAATATCCAGACACTTTAAAAAATGATTGGAACGACTTCACATATTCTTACTATTTACGTGGTGGCGGACAAAGCAACGAAGGAATGGAGCTAAATTATCTGTATTTTACAACTGCAGGCTTTCAATATGTTATATACAACACCTACTATTCTAGCTCAGATAAAACAACTATTGGCATTAAAATAATTAATATAAAAACCGCTAAAACCAATAATATAATTGGTGTTTATAAAAGTCGAAAGGGAGATTTAACAAAGTTTCGAGACAATACTTTAATTGGTAAAAGTGATGAATTGTTTGAATAATATCTGGGCAAAAAACACCTAAATAAAAATACGCATTTCGTCAAGTTATATCAAATTCAATCGCTTCGCTAATTCTTCTTTGTAGGAGCCGCCAACAGGGATTTCTTTTTTATTGTCTTCCATAATTACATTGTAATGATCAATGGCAACAATTTTATCAATGCGAACAATAAAGGAGCGATGCACTCGAATAAACTCTGTTGGTGAAAACTTTTTTTCAATGTCCTTCATCGTTGAGTGAATGGTATAGCGCGTATTAGCGGTATTTATAACCACATAATCTTTTAACGCTTCGATGTAATAAATATCGTCTGTTTTTATTTTTACCAAACGCGAATTTGATTTCACGAAAACTACATCCTGCGCGTCTTTTCCTTCCACAATAGAATATAAAAAATCACGCTCTTTTCGCACGTCTTTTATTTTTTCATTCCGATAAAGAGCCAATTCGATGGAAGTATATAAATCAATTTCTTTAAATGGTTTTATGATGTATCCGTAAGGTTCTGAAATTTTTGCTTTACTGAGCGTACTTTCATCGGCATAAGCCGTTAAAAATATAACAGGTATATTAGAGGTTGCCCGAATGTGATTGGCTGCGTCTATTCCACTTAATTCGCCTTTCAACATAATGTCCATAAAAATTAAATCCGGATTGGTTTCTTCTACCATTTTAATGGCATCTTCTCCGGAAGCAGCTATTCCGACTACATTATAGCCGAGTTTTTTTAAACTTTGCTGAAGGTCTTTAGCAACAATGCTTTCGTCCTCAACAATAAAAATATTGGTTTTACTCATGTTTTAATTTTTTGATTAAATTCAATTGTGAAACAGGTGCCATTATTTACTTTTTTTGTAATAATTCCATTTAACTGCTCTGTTAATGTAACAACCAACTGCAAACCCAAGGATTCTGTATTTTTATAATCAACCGTTTGCGGAAATCCTATTCCATCATCGCTAACAGCTAAAATAATTTTTTCATTTTGTTTTTTTAATTCTATTGTAATTTTTCCTTCTGTACGATTTTTGAATGCGTATTTCAATGCATTGGTCATTAACTCATTCACAATTAATCCACATGGTATTGCGAGGTCTAAATTAATAAAAATATTTTCTATTTCTAGATTTAATTGAATAGGGCATTTATTTGATGCGTACGAATACACTAAATTTTCAGCCAATGTAATTAAGTATTCCGAAAATTTAATGTTCGAAAAATCATTGGTTCGGTATAAATTTTGGATATACGCCATTGATTTTATTCGGTTTTGGCTTTCTTTCAAGAGGTCTAAAATAGCCGGATCTTTTGCTGATGATGACTGCAGATTTAAAATACTTGAGATGACTTGCAAATTATTTTTTACTCGATGATGAACCTCTTTTAACAGCACTTCTTTTTCCTTCAAAGAGTGATTTATTTGCATTTCGTTTTCCTTCTTTTCGGTAATATCATGCGCAATGTAGGAGACTTCCTCAATTTTACCATCCGGTAAAATAATCGGATCGAGCGAAATATCAAACCATTTTATATTGCCGTTTTTGCCCACAACTTTTTGTTCGTATTGTTGCGAAATTCCACTTAAAGCTATTTGGTGAGACAAAGTTGCCTGATCTAAAAAATCAACAGAAATATTTTCTTCTTTTGCAGATGAAACAAAAACTCGCGTACCTTCTTTCGGACTTGCTCCGTAAGCAAATAGCGTTATTTGTCTATAATTATCGTTGTAAGAAGTTAAAATGCCATCTTTGCTTATGGTATAAATTAAATGCGAAGAGTTTTGAAAAATAGCGTTTATTTTCGCAGATTTTTCTACCAGTTCTTTGTCCTTTTCTCTTTTTTCCGTTACATTTTCTATCACACTCAAAAAGTACAAAGGTTGTTGATTTAAATCTAAAATCATGGAGCTTGTTATTTCAACAAAAATAATGTCTCCGCTTTTGGTCAAATATCTTTTTTCAATTTTTGTAGTTCCTGATTTTTGTGCCAATTTTTTTTGAAATGACTCTTTCGTTTTTTTAATGTCATCGGGATATGTCAATTCAAAAATATTTTTTTTATGCAGCTCTTCTGTTGTAAAACCAAGCATTTCTGAAAGGTGATTATTCGCTTGCAAAATTTTGCCATCTAAACTTGTGCGCGCAATTCCAATATGTGCCTGGTTGTAAATTGCCTTGTATTTTTCTTCACTATTTTGTAATTCTATCTGTATTTTTTTTCTGACCGAAATTTCTTTTTCTAATTTTTCTTTTTGTTCTTCTGCCACTTGTGCGCGCAACTGTTCTTTCAACAATCGTTTTTCAATTGCGGTATCGTGTATTACCACCTGAATGGCATTTTCACCGTTATATTGAATTGGAGTTGCTTTTATTTCTAATTCTATTTTATTGCCTTTTAATGTGGTTGCTTTTACTTCATAAAAAGGCGTTAATTCTCCTTTTTTTGTTTGTTTTATTTTATCAATCGCCAGCGCATAATATTCGGGCAATAAAAAATTAAAAACCGAATGATTGTGAACATCCTCTAAACTGGTTGCTTCAATTATTTTTAAGGCACTTGGGTTGGCAAATTTCACTTTTCCATCCACGTGAATAAATACTCCATCAGGAGAATAATCTACTAAATTTTTATAATTTTCTTGACTTTGCTGTAATTCCATTTCATATTTATGGCTTTCCGTAACATCTCTTACTGCCGACATCCGAAGTTCTTTTCCGTTATATGGAATTTTTCGCGAATGCACTTCCATCAAAAATTTTGTTCCATCCGTTTTTAAACACCAACATGTATAACGACCAGAAATATTATTTAAAATTCTTTCTCTAACACTATTTTTACTTTCAGGATCAATTAAAGATAAGCAGCTTATTCCTATTATATCAGCCGCTTTGTTTATTCCATACATCCGCGCATATTGGTCGTTTGAATCAATGATAATGCCTTTTTCATCAACTACGGCAATTCCTTCACTGGTCGCTTGCGAAAGCAATTTGAACCTTGATTCGCTTTCGCGCAAAGCTATTTCAGCCAAATTTTTTTCGGTAATGTCTTCTCCTGAAGAAATCATCGCTATTGGGTTGCCGCTCTCATTAAAAAGGATGGAGTCTTTCCAAGAAATGAGTCTTTTTTGTCCACTTTTGGTAAGCACTTCATTTTCTACATGAAAAATTTCTCTATCCGTTGCGAACCGCTTTAA
>DATLTG010000220.1:0-4352 GCA_035533735.1 Bacteroidia bacterium | reverse complement strand
GTCATTTATTTCCCAAAATTAATTACGTAAAAATAGTAAATTTGTCGGCATAGCAGCGGAAAATATTTTGTACGCAGCTTCGTTTAAAATGGAAAAAAATTATTCGCTAAAAAATTTAAATACGTTTGGCATAAATGCTTTCGCGAATTATTTTTCGGAAATAAATTCCGTTCAGGAAACACTCGAAATCCTTGATAATCCTATCTCAAAACAAAATCCACTTCTACTGATTGGCGGAGGAAGCAATTTGCTTTTCACTAAAAATTTTGCTGGATTGGTGCTGAAAAATAATATCAAAGGAATCGAATTGATAAAAGAAGATACCGATTATTTTTATGTAAAATCGGGCGCAGGAGTTGTTTGGCATCAATTGGTTTTGCATTGCATCGAAAATAATTATGCTGGAATTGAAAATTTATCTTTGATTCCAGGAAATGTTGGTGCCGGACCAATGCAAAATATCGGAGCTTACGGAGTGGAATTAAAAGATGTTTTTTACGAATTGGAAGCTTTGCATATTCAAGAAAAACAAGTGTATGTTTTTTCAAATTCGGATTGTAATTTTGGTTACAGAGAAAGCGTTTTCAAGCGCGAATTAAAAAATAAATTTATCATTACTTCTGTTACGCTTCGCTTGAATAAAAAACCTGTTTTTAAAATTGAATATGGTGCTATTCAAAAAGAATTGGAAACGATGGGTATTCAAAATCTGAGTATTGGTGCGATAAGTAAAGCAGTTTGCAATATTCGCAGCAGCAAATTACCCGATCCAAATAAAATTGGAAATGCAGGAAGTTTTTTTAAAAATCCGATTGTAAGTGTTGAAAAATTTGATTCATTGAAAAATAATTTTCCAGAAATAATTGGCTATAAAAATTCGGAACACGAAATAAAATTAGCTGCTGGTTGGCTCATCGAACAATGTGGTTGGAAAGGAAAAAAAGTTGGAAATGCAGGTGTTCACAAAGATCAGGCATTGGTTTTGGTAAATTATGGAAATGCAAACGGACAAGAAATTTTCGATTTATCAGAAGCAATTTTGCAATCGGTAAAAAATAAATTTGATGTGCAATTAGAACGAGAAGTGAATATTATCTGAGCAAAAAACATAAAATATGCGTGTACATTTTATTGCAATTGGCGGAAGTGCAATGCACAATTTAGCCATTGCAATGCACAAAAAAGGCGTAGCAGTAAGCGGTTCGGACGATGAAATAGTTGAGCCGTCAAAATCGCGTTTAGCGAAATGCAATTTATTGCCTTCAAAAAACGGCTGGGATGTTTCTAAAATAACAAACGATTTAGATGCTGTAATACTTGGCATGCACGCTCGTGCAGATAATCCGGAATTGCTGAAAGCGAAAGAATTGGGCATCAAAATATTTTCGTATCCCGAATATATTTACGAGCAAACCAAAAATAAAATTCGTGTAGTGATTGGTGGAAGTCATGGTAAAACAACCATTACATCAATGATTTTACATGTATTGCATTTTCATAAAATAAATTGTGATTATTTGGTTGGCGCGCAATTGGAAGGTTTCGATACCATGGTAAAACTTTCGGAAGAAGCTAAAATAGCCATTATTGAAGGAGATGAATATTTATCTTCTCCGATTGATCGCAGACCGAAATTTCATTTATATAAACCCAACATTGCCATTTTAAGCGGAATTGCTTGGGATCACATCAATGTATTTCCAACTTTTGAAAACTATGTAGAACAGTTTTCTATTTTCGTAAATTTAATTGAACCTTCTGGAAGTCTTGTGTATTGTGAGTTAGACAAAGAAGTGAAAAAAGTTTCGGAGGCAGCTCGTGCGGATATTAAAAAAATTCCTTACGGAATTCCGGCTCATAAAATTGAAAACGGAATTACTTATTTAGTTAATTGTTCAACAAAATCAGGTACTTGCGAATTAGCCATTTTTGGCGAACACAATTTAATGAACTTAAATGGAGCGCGTTTGGTTTGTAATCAATTAGGTGTAAACGATGAAAAATTTTACGAAGCAATCGCTTCATTTTCTGGCGCATCCAAACGTTTGGAATTGGTGGAAAAAAATAATTTTTCAGCCGTTTACAAAGATTTTGCACATTCGCCATCGAAGCTGAAAGCTACTACACAAGCGGTTAAAAAACAATTTCCAAATCGAAAATTATTTGCTTGTATGGAATTGCACACTTTCAGCAGTTTGAACGAAAATTTTTTGAAAGAATATAACGGTTCAATGGCTTTGGCGGATGAAGCATTTGTGTATTTTAATCCGCATACCATCGAACATAAAAAACTAAAAGGCATTACCGAAGAGCAAGTAAAATCAGCCTTTGGCGGAAATAATATTCAAATTTTTACCGACTCTAAAAAATTACTTTCACATTTACTTTCGTTGGATTTCAAGTACAGTAATTTATTGATGATGAGCTCTGGAAACTTTGATGGCATTGATTTTAAAGACTTAGCGAAACAAGTATTAAAAAAATAAATCCCCCAAAAGAATGGAAAAAGAAACCTTGGAATTTCTAAAAAAATTAAAAAAGAATAATAATAAACCTTGGTTTGACGCGCATAAAAAAGAATATGAAATCGCGAAAAACGATATGAAAATTTCGGTTGAAAAATTGATTGCTTCCATTGCGCAATTTGATAAATCGGTTGGCGGACAGGAAGCGAAAAAATGTATGTTTCGCATTAATCGCGATGTGCGTTTCTCGAAAGATAAAAGTCCGTATAAAAATAATTTTGGCGCTTCTATTTCCGAAGGCGGAAAAAAATCTTTTTCTCCTGTTTATTATTTACACATTCAACCCGGAAACTCATTTGTAGCAGGAGGTTTATATATGCCGCAACCTCCACAATTAAATGCTGTTCGTCAAGAAATTGATTACAATGCGAAAGAATTTTTAGCGATTTTTAAAGACAAAAATTTCAAAAAATATTTTTCCGGATTATCAGATGAAGATAAATTGAAAAATCCTCCGCGTGGCTATACTGCTGAAAATCCTGTAGTTGAAATTTTAAAAAATAAACATTTTATAGTCCTGCATAAATTATCTGACGAAAAAGTTTTGGCGAAAAATTTTCTGCCAAACGTTTCTGAAATTTGCAAATCCATTCATCCTTTGCATAAGTTTCTGAAACGCGCTTTAGATGGAATTGAAACCACTTAATTTTATTCAGCTACGAACCAATTGTTGAGCAAGTTTTCTTTGTTGTACAACAAAGCATTATTGGTATTGCAATCTAAAATATTTTTTCCGGCAAGTTCTACAATCGCTTGTCCGGCTGCTGTATCCCATTCCATTGTTGGCGCAAAACGCGGATAAATATCAGCAGCACCTTCTGCCAACAAACAAAATTTAATGGAACTTCCGGAAGAAACAAATTCAACTTCAGAATATTTTTTTCGCAATTCCGAAATAAAATTTTCGGTAGCTTCCGATAAATGCGAACGACTTGCTAAGACACGAAAAATATTCTTTTCGGAAGTATTTTTAATCGGTAATTTTTCGGATACTTTAAGTAAATCTTCCAAATTATTTATTTCCGATTTAGGCGTACATTTAAAACTTCCAATGCCTACACAAGCAAAATACAATACATTTTTAACAGGAATATAAATCACGCCAAGCAAAGATTTTTGTTGATGAATCAGCGCGATATTTGTAGTAAATTCTCCGTTGCGTTTTACAAATTCTTTGGTTCCATCCAATGGATCCACCATCCAAAAATAATCCCAATGTTTGCGTTCTTGATAAGGAATGTCGCGTCCTTCTTCGCTTAAAACAGGTAAATTTGTTTCTGCTAAAGCGTTCGCAATTACTTGATGCGATTGTTTATCCGCTTCCGTTAAAGGAGAAAAATCCGCTTTCCGTTCCACCGAAAAATCTTTTTCATAAACCGATAAAATTTTTTTTCCGGCTTCCAACGAAGCTTTTATGCAAAGTAATAAATAGGAGGAGAGAGTTTGTGAGTCGAGCATTTTACAAAGATAGAATTTGTTTTTTGTGAAAGTTTAATGTGAAAATATAATTTCATAAATCACGTTTATAAAAAAACAATATCCGACCTCTTCGGAGTCGAACAATAATAACCAGAATGGTTTTCTACAGTAGTAAAACAACAGAGATTTATACACACGTAAGTACAAAAAGTTTACAAAATATTAAATCTCCATTTGATGATTTATGAATGAAAAAAAATGTATATTTGATTCAAAATAAAACTGATGTTTATCAGACCTATCTGCCAAAAATAGCTGTATAGGTCTTATTTTGTCAGACGTATACACTAGTTAGTGGTCATTGTAGATAAACCCTAACTACACAAAATCCCTTCGATTTTTTAACTA
>DATLTG010000219.1:0-2335 GCA_035533735.1 Bacteroidia bacterium | reverse complement strand
ACCGCTTCGTAGCTTTACAATAAGGTTTTGAAATGATTCCTGAAAATTTACTAAGTTGCGCTTTGAAACGGCTGATGGGTAAAGAGTTTGTGTCCATGATCGTGTTTAAATGTTGGTTGAAACTGCATTTTACGAAAATGGACACATTTTTTTAAGGAAACTTTTTCCGGCCAGTTTGGCATAGAGATTAATGTTAGAAATAAAAAAAAAAGGTTGCACTTTTTTATCTGTACAAACTGTTGCCCTGCCTGTGTTTTGCTATTTAACCATTAATTTATGAGGAAACTCCAGTGCCTTTAATAAAACGGCTAATATCTCTGTACGATTTTGCATTACATAAAATAGCTATTACCGATAGCAATAGTATGTTGCGCAATTCGTATTTTTGTCCCTGTGGACGGCGAAAGCCATTAATGTCTGTAAAAAAGGTAGTAAGCATAATGTGGTAAACTATTGTTTTTTAGTTCATTACAAAGTTATCCACATCTTTAATGCGTACTGCCTTTTTTATTTTTTAGCATTGAACAGCCCTGGATATTTTGTATATTCAGCGAAATGTAAGATATTGCTCTTTATTTTTTGGTATTAGAAAACTTTAATACTAATGAACGCTGTTTTAAATACCCCTCAACAATTTCAGAACTGGTACGAAAGCTTTCAGTGTACTTTTATGAATATTGGACTGAGTCTTGGTTATCGGCAGGATGAGGTGTGTGATTTCATTAACCAGTTTTTTTTGGATTTATTAGAGAAAAAAATTGATCCTGCAAACATTAATAATCCCCAGGCTTATTTATCTACAGCATTCAGAAGAAAGCTGATTGATCATTACAGGCAGTCAGACAAAAGCCGGCTGGAAGTCGTAAAGGATATTCATGAAAATTATGCGGAGCCATCTATTCAGGAAACTCTTGAGCAAATAGAATCTAATAAAGAACTTATCAATTCATTAAAAAATGCCTATAAAAAGCTACCTGCACGTTGCCGCAAAGTTATTGACCTGAAATTTTACAAAGGACTAACCACAGAAGGAATTGCGCTGCAAACCGGCCTGAGTAAAAGAACCATTAATAATAATCTCTTTGAAGGTATCAAAATACTTCGCATCGAATTAAGCGAAAATCGGACTGGTAAGCACTTTTCCGCATTACTTTCCTTGTTCCCTTTGGCAATAGCCGCAACTGTTTTTTAAAATTTAAAAAATTCCCCGCCGAATAATTAAAGAGTGTCATAGAGGAGGTTGCTTTTTATTAAACTTCTAATTTTATTAGAACTTCA
Source organism: Bacteroidia bacterium (assembly GCA_035533735.1). Classification (GTDB taxonomy): domain Bacteria; phylum Bacteroidota; class Bacteroidia; order DATLTG01; family DATLTG01; genus DATLTG01. The sequence continues at coordinate 1,057 of DATLTG010000219.1, read as the reverse complement.
TCGGGAACCTCAATTTATTTGGTATCCTGATCGGCATTGGCACCCGTCACGGAATTAAGCGGTCAAACAAAGTTTCATCCGGCTAAGCGAATAAGAATAAAAAAAGTAGATTTGTAAAAATTGGTATAATTATGACAACCAAAGCAATCAAGCAGAAATTAGTTAATTATATGAAAATAGCTGACGACAAAAAAGTAAAAGCTATTTATACAATGGTAGAAGACGAAATAAATACTTCCGCAAACGATTGGGATGAAGATTTTATAAAAGAACTGGAACGCAGAAGCAAGGGTTTTACCAATGGTACAGTTGAAGCATTTAGTTGGGAAGAAACCAAACAAGCAGCTATCCAAATAGTAAAACAAGCAAGAAAATAATGTCCTATCTCTATTAGCTTAACCGGCAGGCTCATGATGAATATATTGAAGCCTACGAATGGAACGAGTTAAAACAAAAAGAATTGGGAGACAGGTTCATGAATAATGTAGAAAAGAAATTAACATAAATTAGTACACACCCTCAATACTAGGGCAAAAGACAAAATCTTCGTTTTAGAGAAGCAAAGGTTGATAACTTTCCATATATGATTTTTTACGAATTTCCCCCCGAAAAAAACTTATACATATTGCAGCCATTTATCATAGCAATAGAAATTCCAAAGGAAAATATCGTAGAATGAAATAAATGAATGTTTAATCGGGGTGCCGTTTATTTAACTTCTAATTTAAAAAGAGCTTCATCGAAAACCTGTATCAGAACGCTGATTAATTTTATTTCAAACCCCGAAATAAGAAGTTGTTTGAGTTAATTAAAATCATTATCAGTTTCATAAAACTATTGTTGCCGCGGACCTGCCTGATCGGCAGGTTACTTAGATAGTGTCTGCAAGAAAACTGCCCATTTTTTCTTTTGTCTGGTGATTTCTCAGAGCCAGTTTCCGGATTTTATTATCCTTGAAGAAACATGCAGAAAAATATCGCCATCATATTACAAATAGATATATTTGATAAGGGTTTTCTTTCATACTTCGCATACGCATTCCTATTATATCCTGATA
>DATLTG010000218.1:0-2198 GCA_035533735.1 Bacteroidia bacterium | reverse complement strand
ACAATGGGATCCAAAAAACCAACGTCCTGAATTATGGAATTTGTTTAACGGCAGAAAAAATGCGGGAGAACATTTTCGCGTTTTTCCAATTAGTAATTGGACAGAAATGGATGTTTGGCAATATATTTTATTAGAAAAAATTGAAATTCCGAGTTTGTATTTTACGCACAAAAGAACGTGTGTAAATCGCGAAGGAATGTTGTTGGGAAAATGTGATTTTATTACGTTGAAAGATGGCGAAACATTCGAAGAATATCAAGTGCGTTTCAGAACCATTGGCGATATGAGTTGTACTGGAGCAGTGGAATCAAATGCTGCATCGTTAGAAGAAATTATTCAAGAAGTGGCTTCCAGCAGAACTACCGAACGTGGCACACGTGCCGATGATAAACGCTCGGAAGCTGCAATGGAAGACAGAAAAAAAACAGGTTATTTTTAAAAAAATAAATCTTAGAATAAAGAAATTGTATTTCGAAAAAAATATTTTTTATGACAACAGAAAAAAATTCTTCCCAAACAGAAACAGATAACTACTTAGATATGGAGCTGTTGCGTTTTACAACTGCTGGAAGCGTGGATGACGGGAAAAGTACACTAATAGGGCGTTTGCTTTATGATAGCAAAGCTATTTTTGACGATCAATACGAAGCCATAAAACAAACCAGTGAACAACGCGGAGAGGAATATGTGAATTTAGCATTGCTTACGGATGGCTTGCGAGCAGAGCGTGAACAAGGAATTACCATTGATGTGGCATATCGTTATTTTGCAACTCCCAAACGTAAATTTATTATTGCCGATACACCCGGGCATATTCAATACACGCGCAATATGGTTACCGGAGCCTCTTCAGCTAATTTGGCTATTATTTTAATTGATGCGCGTAAAGGCGTTATTGAGCAAACTTGTCGTCATGCATTTATAGCGTCCTTACTTAAAATTCCGCACATAGTGGTTTGTATCAATAAAATGGATTTGGTAAATTACGATGTAAAAGTATTTAATGATATCAAAAAACAATTTGAAAAATTTGCTTCTAAATTAGGTGTTGCAGATATTCATTTTGTTCCTATTAGTGCGCTAAATGGAGACAATGTGGTAGATCGTTCCACCAATATGGATTGGTACAAAGGTTCGTCATTATTGTATTTGTTGGAAACTATTCACATTGGCAGCGATAATAATTTAGTTGATTGCCGTTTCCCGGTGCAATATGTTATTCGTCCGCATTCCAATGATTATCACGATTACAGAGGTTATGCAGGAAGAATTGCAGGAGGCGTTTTCAAAAAAGGAGATACCGTTTTGGCACTTCCATCAGGATTTACTTCTAAAATAAAATCCATTGATACATTTGATGGACCGGTTGAAGAAGCTTTTGCGCCAATGTCTGTAACACTTACGTTGGAAGATGAAATTGATATTAGTCGTGGCGATATGATAGTTCGAGAAAACAACAAACCGGAAATTTCTCAAAATATGGATGTGATGATTTGTTGGTTGAATGAAAAAAAATTATTGCTTAACGGAAAGTACGCCATTAAACATACTTCTAAAGAAGCGCGTTGTATTGTAAAAGAAATAAAATATAAAATCGACATCAATAATTTACATCGAATAGAAAACGATAAAGAAATCGGATTGAATGAAATTGCGCGTATTTCGATTCGCACTACGCAACCTTTGTATTACGATAAATACAGTCGCAATCGCATCACTGGAAGTATTATTTTAATTGATGAAGCTACAAATGAAACTATTGCTGCCGGAATGATTGTTTAGTTTGGAAGTGATTATGTAATGAGGTGATGAAGAAATTTTGAAAAGCGAAACGTTCATTCTGAACTTGATTCATAATCTGCGCGAAGGAAATTTTGAAAATTTATTTTTCAAAATAATTTCCTCTTTTGAAGGGGGACGAAAGGGGGATGTTCTGCCATTGCAAGATTTAATTACCCACAATCTACAAATGAGCAAAATTTACTTGTTGCTGAGAAAACCTATAAAGGCAAAAAAAATATTTTCAGCGTCATTCCGAACTTGATTCGGAATCTGCGCGAAGGAAAAAGAGTTAGAAAGTTTAAAGTTTGAAAGTTCTTTTGAAGTGATTAGGTAATTGGGTGATGATTAATTTAGAAAAGCGAAACGTTCATTCTGAACTTGATTCAGAATCTGCGCGAAGGCATTTTGTAATTTTT
>DATLTG010000217.1:0-5316 GCA_035533735.1 Bacteroidia bacterium | reverse complement strand
AACATTATTCCAACTAACAACTAATTCTCTACAAGGACTTGATCCATACATTTGATAAGTTACACTTTCACCTGTGGCTGGTATAGCTGGATCAATATCTCTGAATGGGCAAGAGATAGTATTACCTGGCATATCTGTAGTACTGGGTAAAGAAACGGTATTTTGCCAACCATCATAACCACTCGCACTCGATAAATCAAAAGTAATTTGCCCATTTGCTCCAATAACAAATTGACTAAATGTATTTCCGAAATAGCAGAAATTAAATCCAATATTTTCAACATTACTCCAAATATCATCTGTAGAAACAAGAACAGATGCTCCTGCAGTATAGGAATAAGGTACGTAAGGAATGGCAGCAACTGAATAGCTGGTTGTTTGTTTACTGGTTACCAATGTCGCATTTAAGGTAACACACGAACCACTGCAAACTGTAGTATCATTACCAACATTTACAGAAGGGCAAGCTGGAGCTCCTTGTCCAAACACAGAAGTTGCGAAAAGGAAAAAACTAAGTAGTAAGAATATGTGTAATCGTAATTCTTTTAACATACAATTGTTAGCTTTTACTTTGGGATATAAAAATCTGCCTACCAAAGTTATATAAAAAATATAACATAAAAGAAAAAAGTATTAAAAATAAACATTTGTATAGAACCTCCCTTTATATAAAGATGGAAATTACCATATTGGTATTTTAAATACTTTATTATGCCAGACGTTTGTGTTTCCATCTGCGGTGTGACCAAAGCCAAATTTCAGGTTGTTGAATAATTTCTGCTTCTAATTTTCGTGTGTGCCATTCACTGATTTCTCCTTCAAAAGTGTCGGATGGATTTTTAGGAAAAAGCTCAGCTTCGATAGTATAATATCCACGTTTAATTCGTTTTATATTGATAAAAATAAGTGGATAATTAAATTTACGCGCTATCTTTTCTGTTCCTGTAAAAATAGGTGTATCTTGATTTAAAAAATGTGTCCAATAAGCATTTTCAGGTGCCGGAGTTTGATCAGCAATAAATGCAGTAACATTCATTTCGTTTCGTTTGTCAATCATATTCCTAACCATATCGTGTGTGGTAACCGGAGTTGTGCCAAAACGAGAACGGATTTTGTAAATTAATTTTCCGAAAATTTTATTTGAAAGTGGATGATAAATCACATATAATTTATGTTTTTTTAGTAAACTAAATGAATGTCCGCCCCATTCAAAATTGCCGAAATGTCCCATTACGAAAATCATTTTTTTGTTTTGTGCATATAAATCACTGAAAAGTTTTTCTGCTTCTGGAGAAATAGTACAGCGTTTAAAAAAATCTTTTTCCGTCATCGAATTAATTTTAATGATTTCGAAAATAAAATCGCATAAATAGCGAAAGAATTTTTTTGCGATTATGTTTATTTCTGCTTCACTTTTTTGAGGAAAAGCGTTTTTTAAATTTTGAAAAACGACTTTTCTTCGATAGCCAACTAAATAATAAAGTATAAAAAATAAAAAATCAGATAAGAGATAAATTATCCAAAAAGGCAATAACGACAATAGATAAAAGCAGATAAAAAGAAGTCGAAAAATTATTTTTGAAAACATAATCAATTACTTTCTGGCGTTTTTTTATTGCGGTATAATTTCTTTGAATCTCTTAATTGTTGCTTTTCTGTTCTTTTAAATTCATCCTGAAGTACATCACTCGGTTTGTGTTTCTCGTTGAGGTATGGATTGCTTGGATAACCACGTCTCGCACAGCTATTAAATAGGAGAACTGTTAAAAATAATGCGAAAGTAAAAAATATTTTTTTTGCCGAAGAAATCATCTTGCAAACTTAAAATAATCTGTCTATATAAACTATTTTATAAATAGAAATAGTATGCAAAAAATAAACCTTAAAAGAAAAATATTTCGCACATAACTATTTTGACAAAGAAAAAAGCACCTTGAAACTTTATAGATGTTTCTTGTATTGAATTGTAGCCCAAAAACCTATTCCTACAGGACTTTTTGACCAATCGGACTCACTACCAGGGCGAATATAGCTATTGCTATTAAGGAAGCCTGCACAAAAATGCAATTTGTCAATTCCATAAGGTAATTGTTCATCAATCGCAGCATCATCAGGCGAATAATTTTTAATCCATTCTAATGATAATAAAAAATCTTTAGATACATATATGTTGCTGTCAGATAAATCTACAGATACAATTCCTTTTTGGGTTTTAATTTTCAAGTATATAGGACTTTTTAACAAGGATTTACCTATTTTACCTGATGAAAAATTGTAAATATTAACTCTGAACAATAAACTATCATATTTATTATCAGCAATATTAAAATTTACGTTTTCGACTTTACCTCTTTTCTTTTTATGATATTTAATCACTGTCCCAATCTCTGTTCCAAGTTCTTCTGAGGAGAATCCAACGCATATAACACCATTTTTTACTGTATTACCAGAAATAAGTCGTTTGGTTTTTCCTGATCCAATAATACATTCATTCAATAATTCTACCTTGGGTTCTAATTCAAAATTACTATCATTAGAGTTTTTATATTTAATATAATAGGAGAGCGGAATAATAATTGGCGAATAGCCAATATCCGATATTATCAAAGTATCAGTCGAGATATTAGTATTAGAAATACTAAGTTTAAATTTCCCATCTACCGCACTAACCGTACCAATATTAGTATGTAAAATACCAATGCTAACATAAGACAACGCTTTATTTGTCTTAGCGTCAATCGTAGTTCCTTGTATAATTTGAGCACTTAATGAACTCCAAAAGCATAAGGCAATGGGAACATAGATAAATCTATAAAGTCTCATTTTGTAATTATTGTATTGTTTTAAATATGAAATAATTAATTAAACAAAAATACATTGGAATTATAGAAGTCATCTCTTAAAAAGAGTTAAATAAGCACTTGAAAAAATAAATCTTAAAAACTCATTCGAGTTTTTAAGGTTTAGAATGAAAATTATTTTTCTAAAATTAATTTCCTCCAAAAGGAAAAATAAGTTTAAACCCAACATTTCTTCCCATATTGTAAACGCCTTGATTTTGTTTGGTTACTGTTGCTAATTCTCCGTTATAGGAAAGAAAGTATTGCGCCAAATTTAAGTGATCTGCGTAAGCAATATTGGTAAGATTGGTGCAATTTATATAGAGTGAACAAATTACTTTTTTTGTTTTTTGATTTACGAAATTTGTCCCAATACCTGCATTATATAAGGTATAAGCAGCCGAAGGCAATTCTGTATAAAGTGCGCTGTAAATATTATTTTGCGCCCAATATTTAGCTTGTCCAAATTCAATATATATACCTTTTAAAATAGAATTAGGTTTGTCTTTTAGTTTAAACTTAATTTCTGTAGTCAAATGTGGAGCTGGTGTCCAAGGAACATGATTTGTTGAATCCGTTTGATTAGGCAAATACGAATAAATATACGTAAAACCGTTATCAATTTCAAGCCATTTTGCATTAGTTGGATGAATATTGAAATATCCGGAAACGCCTGTAATTATTGCTGTATTTGAGACTGTTGGGAAAACAGGAAATCCTGATAAAGAAGAATCCGTTCGGTCTGCAAAAATAAAGTTATTGATATAATTGTAAAATCCATCAGCTTCAAAACTAACGTCTTTGCCATTATTTCCGTAAGCCACATCTACTTCATATCCTTGTTCTGCTTTTAAATTAATATCTCCTAATTGATAAGCATTGGAACCTATATTTAAGCCATTGCTGGTTAATTCGTTAATTGCAGGAGCGCGATAACTTTTCGAAAAATTAAGTTTTACATAATTGTTTTTCCGCAGTTGATAGGATGCACCAATACTTCCTGACGGACCTGAATACGTATTGTTAAATCCTTCAAACTGTTCCGAAGCACCTGTTGTTGTTGCCGAAACGATTGTTTGTTCGGGAGTTCCTACATTTGATAAATACATACTTTGTCCAATAAAATTTGTCATATCGTAACGCAAACCTCCACTAAGTGTGAGATTTTTAAAATCTTTTTCCAAAATAGCATAAGCACCAATTTCAAAATTGGTGTAATTTGGAATTTCAAAATTGCCTATGTAAGGAGCAGGTGGCTCAACAAGATTATGTTCAAATTCATACGTTCCATTAACTCCTGTCGTTAATTTTATTCCTGAATTTTCTTCTATTACTTGATATTTCAACGAATACGGAATGTCGTTTACAATCATATTTCCTTCGCCAACAGATCCTGAATCAATGTCGTGATGAACGCTTTGAGTAAATCCTACGTCCAATCCAATATTTCCCGTTCCAACATTAAAACTATTTTGCCACCATGTTTGATATTCATCTAAAATTTTATCTCCAGCAATGCTTGGATCATACGACAAAAAATTAGCTTTGTTCGGAAACAATTGTCCATTTTGTGGAGCATCAAATTCAAATTGTCCAGTAGCACTATCGCGATTTCCATCAGGCACTTGAATTCGTCTGTGAAGCGCGCTAACAGTTAGTCGCGTAAAGCCCCAAGATTTATTCAAACCGATTCTTAATCTGGCATTTTCTTGTTGCCAAGCAGTTCCCCAAACATATCCATCTTTCGGATTCCAATAACTGTGCGCTTCTTCGTTACTTGCTCTTAAGTCCCACACAAAACCATTATTGTTTCCACTCACATTTTCAGAGTTTCCGATTAAACCGTTATTTGTTTGATATTCTGCAAGAACACTTCCTTTTACGGTTCCGCTTTCGGCAAAAGGTTGCGATTTAAAACTGATAACTCCTGCTTCTGCACTCGATCCATATTGAAGAGATGCTGGTCCTCTGATAATTTCAGCATCATAAACAGAATAAGAATCTATCAATATTCCATGATCATCTCCCCACTGAAAATCTTCTTGCGGTTCACCATCCATAAGTACTAAAACACGATTAAATCCTAAACCATTAATTTGTGGTTTCGTAGTTCCAGCACCTTCTGTGGTTTCATTAACGCCAGGTTGATCAGCGATGGCATCTATGACAGTGTTGGATGTTTTTTGTAACATCGCTTCATGCGATACTATTGTTACCGGAATCGGAGAACGTTGAATATTAGTTATATTTCCCAATGCCGTAATAACAACTTCATTGGCGGAATTACACGAAGCGCACATCGCGCAATTACATTTAGATTTACAAGTATCATTTTTTATAGTTATTTGTTTCGTGATAGTTGAATATCCTAAAATTTCTATTTCTACTTCATACGTTCCTTTTGGAATGGGAGTTATTTTAAATTTTCCATTTACATCAGAAGTAGTTCCCAGATTAAGTTGCGGAATAAAAATAG
>DATLTG010000216.1:0-8580 GCA_035533735.1 Bacteroidia bacterium | reverse complement strand
CAGATAGCGTTTTATGGCAAGTTGAAGCTAAAATTGATTCATCGTATAGGCAACCTATTTATTTTGATACCGCAAATTTAAAACTCAATTTAGTTATGGATCGCAGTAAGGCTGATATGTTTATTTCCTTCACTCCCAACTTTTTTTTGAATAATCAAAAATATTGTATTGTACAGATTAAAGAAAAGTACAAGATGTGGTATTTAAAAATTAGAATAAATCAAAATGATAAATATTCTTCAGAATTAAATTTGTTTTTAGATTAATTGATGCTGCACTTTACACAAAGAAGTATAATAAAAGTGTCCGAAATAAAAAAAATTCGAAAAACATATTTTCAATTTTTTAATCTCCATTTTTTTTCCTCGCACAAATTCCGAATCAAGTTTGGAATGGCACTCTCTTTAAAAATGAAAGTATTTTAACATATCGTTTCATAACCTAATAATCAATGGGAAACATCCAAAATCCAATTTTCTTTTGTCAGATTAAAATCTTTTTATACCTTCGTGCCCCCAATAAATGTTTATAGGGAAATTGTTTCATTAAAAATAACAAACAAGATGTACGCAATTGTAGATATAGCCGGGCAACAATTTAAGGTGAAAAAAGACGAAAAAGTCTATGTACACCGCCTCGATGCTAATGAAGGTGCCAACTTGGAGTTTGACAACGTATTGTTGTTAGATAACAACGGAAAAATAACCGTGGGCACGCCTTCTGTAGAAGGAGTAAGGATAGCCGCTAAGGTACTTACACACGTAAAAGGCGATAAGGTAATCGTTTTCAAGAAAAAAAGAAGAAAAGGTTACCAAAAATCGAATGGACATCGCCAACAGTTTTCGCAAATTTTAATTCAAGGGATTTTAGCCAAAGGCGAAACCTTTAAAGCAGAAGATGCAAAACCAGTAAAAGCGAAAAAAGAAGTTGCATCTGCTGAAGTGGTTGAAAAACCAACAGCAGTTAAAAAGGCAGCTCCTAAAAAAGTAACTGCTGAAAAAACAGTTAAAGCGGAAGCGGAAAAACCTGCAAAAAAAGCAGCAGCTCCAAAAAAGACAACTAAAACAAAAGAATAATAATTTTAAAAAATTCTTAAAAAATGGCACATAAAAAAGGAGCCGGTAGTTCTAAAAACGGACGTGAATCGCACAGTAAACGTTTGGGCGTTAAAATTTATAGCGGTCAAGCTGCGATATCTGGTAATATCATTGTTAGACAAAGAGGTACTAAGCACAATCCAGGCGAAAATGTAGGTATTGGTAAAGATCATACTTTATTTGCATTGACAGATGGAATGGTGAATTTCTGTAAAAAACGAGATAATAAATCATTCGTTTCGGTTGTTCCGTTTTCGGCTGAGGCGTAAAAAAACAATTAAATTTTATACATTTTTCTCCCGGCTTCCAATGAGGTTCGGGAGATTTTTTTTAAGAATACTTAATTCTAATATCCAACATCTAAAATCTAATATCCAAAAGTCCAATACCCAATTATGTTACAAATAAATTACATCCGCGAAAACGAAAAAGAAGTAATAGCTCGATTGGCTATTAAAAACTTTGACGGAGAAAAAATAATAGCACAAATTATTGAATTGGACAATGCTCGCAGATTGGCGCAAAAAGAGTTGGAAGATGTGCTTAATCAAGCCAATCAATTAGCAAAACAAGTTGGCGATTTATTTAAAAGCGGAAAACAAGCCGAAGCCAATGAATTAAAAAATAAAAGCACTTCTTTAAAAGAAAAAGCAAAAGTTTTTGAAGAAAAAGTTACTGCAATTGAAGCCGAACAAACAGCTTTATTATTGCAAATCCCAAATACGCCAAGTGTAAAAGTTCCGAAAGGAAAAACGCCTGCTGATAACGAAAATGTTTTTCAAGAAGGAGTTATTCCTGAACTTCCGGCAGATGCAAAACCGCACTGGGACTTGGCTGCCAAGTACGATTTAATTGATTTCGAATTGGGAGTAAAATTAACTGGAGCTGGATTTCCAGTTTACAAAGGTAAAGGAGCAAAATTACAACGCGCTTTAATTCAGTTTTTTTTAGATAATGCAACGGCTGCCGGTTTTACCGAAATTCAACCTCCGATTTTAGTAAACGAAGCTTCTGGTTATGGAACCGGACAATTGCCCGACAAAGAAGGACAAATGTATTTTGTAGGTTTGGATAAATTATATTTGATTCCAACTGCGGAAGTGCCTATTACCAACATTTACCGCGATGTTATTTTAAAAGTAGAACAATTACCGATTAAAAATTGTGGCTACACACCTTGTTTTCGTAGAGAAGCAGGAAGTTACGGAAAAGATGTTCGCGGCTTAAATCGTTTACATCAATTTGATAAAGTGGAAATTGTACAAGTGGCGCATCCCGATAAATCGTATGAAACATTGGAAGAAATGCGCAATTATGTAGCCGATTTATTGCGAAAATTAGAATTGCCTTTTCGGATTTTGAAACTTTGCGGAGGCGATATGAGTTTTGCTTCGGCACTTACGTACGATTTCGAAACCTTTTCTGCCGCGCAAAAAAAGTGGTTGGAAGTTAGCTCTGTCTCTAATTTTGAAACATTTCAAAGCAACCGATTGAAATTGCGTTTTAAACAAGGCGATGAAAAACCACAATTGGCACACACACTAAACGGAAGTGCTTTAGCGTTACCTCGCATTGTAGCTTCGTTATTGGAAAATAATCAAACTTCGGAAGGTATTAAAATTCCGAAAGCATTGATACCTTATACCGGATTTGAACTAATTAATTAATGAAAAAATATTTTTTATGACACGCAAAATAAATTTTTTGACAGCATCTTTTTTAATTTTTGGAGTTTCGGCAACTTTGTTTTTTTCTTCTTGTTCCAACGTAAGCAGACATCCAAATCAAGTAAAATATTTAGACAGTTTAACTACTCAATTACAACAAACGCAAGTGAATCTTCAAAAAATTGATACCGCAAAAGTGCGTGTTGATTATAATACGTTGAGAAAAAATCTTTTTATTCTTCAACAAACTTACAAAGATACAATGGACAGTCCAACCGCTGTTTTCCTTTCTGGATACCGAGTTATTGGTCGTACATTTGAATTGTTTTTAGTAAGAGATACTTTATTGCAACATCAAATTACAAAATCCATCACCCAATTAAAAAGTTTATCTCACGATGTGCAACACAATTTAATTGAAGAAAATAAAGTACAAAAATATTGTGCAGATGAATGTATGAATGCCACAGAATTATTGCAATCGGCAAGTGTCAGCATCACCAATATGAATCAAAATTTACCGATGTTTGATCTACAAAATCCGAAGGTGGAAGAAATAATCAAAAAACATTCTTCTGCACTGAATTCAAAAAAATAATTTTTAAAAACCAATTTTAATGCGTCAGAAAATAAATTTTTTATTACTTTTTCTGATTTCCCTTTTCGCGCTTGGCGCGAAAAACACCTTTGCGCAAGATTCTACCAATGTTGCCTTAGCAGAGCAATACTATCAAAATAAAGCTTACGATAAAGCTATTTTTTATTTTGAAAAAATATATTCTAATCAATCTGACGAATCGGTTTATCGCGATTATCTGGATTGTTTTGTGCAAACACAGAAGTATAAAAAAGCCGAAAAAATCATCAAAAAACGCTTGAATTATTCTCCTGAATTGTTGCATTATTACATCGATTTAGGTCAGGTTTATGCAACTGCCGGAGATAATGACAAAGAAAAAGATGCGTATAAAAAAGCCATCAAAGAATTAAGTCCGAGTCAAAATCAAATATTGGATTTAGCCAATGCATTTATCGCTGTAAAGCAATACGATGACGCCATTGAAACCTACAAAAAAGGTAAAAAATTATTGAATGGCGATTATCCTTTTATTTTTGAATTAGCAGCTGTTTATAACGATATGGGAAATACAGCCGCCATGATAAATGAATATTTGGATGCACTTGATCTCAATGAAGGATATATTCAAAGTGTGCAAAATGCGCTGCAAACAAGTTTCGGAAAAGATGCGGATGAAAAGAAAAATGAAATTTTAAAAACGGAACTTTTAAAACGCATTCAACACGAATCCGACAAGCCTATTTTTTCGCAATTATTAATTTGGATGCAAATTCAAGAAAAAGATTTTGCAGGTGCATTTATTCAAGTGAAGGCTTTGGATAGACGCAATAAAGAAGGCGGTTCACGCATGATGACATTGGCAAAAGTTTCCGCAGACAATGATAATTATGAAGTCGCCAATCAATGTTATCAATATGTAATTGATTTAGGAACAAACGGATTTAATTACATGAATGCGAGAATGGCGCAATTAAATTTGTTGTATAAAAAAGTGGTCGCCAAAAATAATTATTCGCAAGATGATTTAGTTTCGCTCGAAAATAAATACGAAAAAGCCTTGAGTGATCTCGGAAAAAATGCAACAACAGTGCCGATGATGAAAGATTTAGCGCACATCGAAGCATTTTATTTACACAATACCGACAAAGCGATTTCATTGTTGAATGAAGCGATAAATATTCCGCAAATTTCTGCCAATTTGCAAGCAGAATGTAAATTAGAATTAGGCGATGTGTATCTTTTTGCCGGACAAATTTGGGAAGCTTCTTTGCGTTATTCTCAAGTAGAAAAAGCATTTGAAGAAGAACCGATTGGAGACGAAGCTAAATTTAGAAATGCAAAAATTTCTTTTTATACCGGAGATTTTAAATGGTCGAAAGCGCAGTTGGATGTGTTAAAATCTGCCACTTCAAAATTAATTGCCAACGATGCGATGGCGCTTTCATTATTGATTAGTGACAATACTGCGATTGATACCAATACCGTTCCATTGTTGATGTATGCGCAAGCAGATTTATTAGCGTATCAAAATAAAGATGATCAAGCAATTCAAAAATTAGATTCGATAAATACGCTTTTTCCGAATCACAGTTTAGCTCCCGATATTATTTATGAAAAATATACTATTCGCTACAAAGAAGGAAAATACGAGGTTGCCGATTCGTTATTAGAAACTATTTTAACTGATTTCCCACAAGGTGTTTTAGCAGACAAAGCACTTTTTTATTTAGCGCAGTTAAATGAAAACAAATTAAATAATACCGAAAAAGCTAAAAAATTATACGAGCAAATATTAACGGATTATCCGGGAAGCCTTTACGCAGCGGATGCTCGAGAACGTTTCAGAATATTGCGAGGCGATAAAATAGTAAATTAAAAAAAGATGATTATTTATAATGTAACGGTAAATGTTGAACACGATGTTCATGATGAATGGCTCGATTGGATGAAAAAAAAGCATATTCCTGATGTGATGAAAACAGGTTTATTTACAGAATATAAATTGTGCAAAGTATTGGTGGAAGAGGAATCTGGCACTACTTATTCTTTTCAATATTTCTGCAAAACAATGGAAGATTATGAAACGTATAAAATGCACCACGCTGCTCGTTTACAAAAAGATGTTGTCGAAAAATATGCCAATAAATTTGTGGCTTTCCGAACTTTATTAGAAGTGCTTTAACTAATTTTTAACTCGATAAATTTCGCAATGACTTTCGTAAAAGCTAAAAAACATCTCGGACAACATTTTTTGAAAGATGAAAACATCGCACAAAAAATTGTGAATAGTTTGTCGGAAGATGCTTTTAGTAAAGTCTTGGAAATTGGTCCAGGAATGGGCGTATTAACCAAATACTTGTTTCAGAAAAAAAATTTTGAAACAAAAATTATTGATATAGATCGAGAATCCATTGCGTTTTTAAAAAATAAATTTCCGGATTTTAAAAATAATATTTTAGAAGGCGATTTTCTTCAACAAGATATCAGCGGCTATTTTAATGAACCTTTTGCCATTATTGGCAATTTTCCTTACAACATTTCTTCGCAGATTTTATTCAAAGTATTGGAAAACAAAAATCAAGTTGTTGAAATTGTTGGAATGTTTCAAAAAGAAGTAGCGGAACGAATTGCAGCCAAAACACGCACAAAAGCGTACGGAATTTTAAGTGTTTTGGTACAAGCATTTTTCGAAACTGAATATTTATTTACAGTTAATGAAAGTGTATTTGCTCCGCCACCAAAAGTAAAATCGGCTGTTATTCGTTTAAAACGAAAACAAAAATATCAATTGGATTGCGATGAAAAATTATTTTTTGATGTCGTAAAAACAGGCTTTAATCAACGTAGAAAAATGCTTAGAAATGGCTTGAGTAAATTTCAATTTTCAGAAGCTCAAAAAGCACATCCTTTTTTTACAAAACGTGCTGAAGAGCTTACGGTGGATGATTTTGTTGAAATAACGAATTGGGTTAGCATTTCAAAAAAATAATTATTTTGAAATGATTATTATCATACTTAATTATATAAATAGACTTTAGAATTTCTACTATCTTTACCAAAAGATTTTTTGAGTATGATTTCATTCGACAATACTGAAATTGCTTTTTCCGGAAAAACAAATGCCGATTTGAATCGCTCTTATTGGCTTTTCAAAATGGTGAGTAATCCGCGTTTAGTGAACATTGGAAAATCGCTTACTACGTTTGCTATTTATTTTCATCTGCCGATAAAGACAATCATAAAAGCAACTATTTTCAAACAATTTTGTGGTGGCGAAACCATTGCAGAATGCGATAAAACAATTGAAGTTTTACAAAAATATAAAGTCGGAACCATTCTTGATTATTCAGTAGAAGGTAAAAATAGTGAGGCGGATTTTGAAACGACTACCCGAGAAATAATTGCTACTATTGAAAAAGCGAAAAAAAATAAAGGCATTTCATTTTGTGTTTTTAAAGTTACCGGAATTGCGCGTTTCGATTTGCTTGAAAAATACGATAGCGCAAAAGGTTTATCAGAAACAGAAAAAAAAGATTTTGATATAATTCGCAATCGCGTTAATCGGATTTGTAAAGCCGCTTTCGAAGCTTCTGTTTCTATTTTTATTGATGCGGAAGAAAGTTGGATTCAAAAAGCTATTGACGATTTAGCGGATGAAATGATGTTGCGCTACAATCGTGATAAAGCCATTGTTTTCAATACCTTTCAAATGTATCGAACAGACAGATTGGAATTTTTAAAACAATCTTTAGAAAAAGCAACTGCACAAAAATATTTTTTGGGAGCTAAATTAGTACGCGGAGCTTATATGGAAAAAGAACGTTTGCGTGCCGATCAAAAAAATAAAATTTCGCCTATTCAGAAAGATAAAATACAAACAGATAAAGATTACGATGCAGCACTTTTATTTTGCATCAAACATATTGATAAGATTGCATTTTGTGCTGGAACACACAATGAAAATAGCTCGATGCACTTAGTAAAAATGATGCAAGAAAATAATATTGCTCCGGAAGATAAACGCATTTATTTTTCGCAACTTTTTGGGATGAGCGATCACATCAGTTTTAACCTCGCCAATGCAGGTTATAATGTGGCAAAATATGTTCCTTACGGACCAGTAAAAGAAGTGCTTCCCTACCTCATCAGACGCGCTCAAGAAAATACTTCGGTAAAAGGACAAACCGGCAGAGAGCTTGGTTTAATCATGAAAGAAAAGGAGCGAAGGGAGAAATAAGTTGTTTGAATATTTTATTTACAACCGCAATTTTCGTTTTTTATTTTCAAATTCCGAACGTATAAAACGTACGTAACAAAATTTTTATCAGTACAATAAACGCGCAACGAATCGCCACTTTTTGTTAAACCATCAATAGCATAACTCGGAAAAGGATGCGCGAATTCCTTACTGGCTTTAAAATTAATTTTTCCGTTGTAAAAAATTTCTTGCACTTCTGCTGTGTCAATGTGTTCGCATTTCATCAAACAAAATGCGCTGTCGGTAAACATTCTTTTTTGTGCAGCTACTTGATCTAATTTTACTGTTCCTGGAGTCATAACACGACAACCGCGGTTTCTGAAAATAAAAAAAACAGATAAAGTACCGATAAAAATTCCGATAAAATACATACGTGCTCGTTGCCAGATAGTCATTTCAAATTTATTTTTTCGTCTGCGAAATTAGTTATAATTTAATTCTCTGCGAGCAAGTTTTTCGGACAAAAAAATATTTTTTGCCATCTGTTTTATCAAAAATAAATCACCTCGTGTGTACGTCCGTAAAAAAGTTATTTTTGTGGCGATAAATAAATAATCTTTAAAAAATAAATTTTATGAGTAAAGGACCCGTTTCTAATTTTATAGAAAAACATTATTTGCATTTTAATTCGGCAGCTTTAGTAGATGCCGCGAAAGGTTATGAAGCACATTTAACTGCTGGTGGAAAAATGATGATTACTCTTGCAGGAGCGATGAGTACTGCCGAACTTGGAATTTCGTTGGCGGAAATGATTCGCAATGGAAAAGTAGATATTATCACTTGTACCGGTGCAAATTTGGAAGAAGATGTAATGAATTTGGTGGCACATTCGCATTATAAACGCGTGCCAAATTACCGCGATTTAAGTCCGCAAGACGAATGGGATTTGTTGGAAAATGGTTTCAATCGTGTTACCGATACGTGCATTCCGGAAGAAGAAGCTTTTCGGAGATTGCAAAAACATATTTATAAACTTTG
>DATLTG010000215.1:0-3205 GCA_035533735.1 Bacteroidia bacterium | reverse complement strand
AAAGACCTTAAACAGACAAGAGAGATTTGCCAATTTGAGTTATTCCTCAGATTTGACTTTAAAACAATTTGCTCTTGTTATGGGCATTGCTTTTTCTTTCGGTTTTTTTAATATGTGGCTTGTCGGGTTATATGTTTCTTGGTCTGTTGTAATAATATATTCTATTATTTTGTATCAATATTATTTTCGTTGGACGGATAAAGGATTGAAGTTTCAAGCAGAGGAGCAAAATAAGAAAGAAGAAAAGGAACAAAAAAAGAAAGAAGATGATGAGGCGAGACGAAAAAATATTTGTAAAAATTTTTATTCCCCCTTTTAAGGGGGACAAAGGGGGATGTTTTGTTGTTTATTTCCCAACGCCCTTAAAACAAAGCGTATATTTTATTTTTCATTTTTACATCCCCCGCCCTTCGGGCACCCCCTTCAACAGGGGGAATTAGATATTCAACTTTCATTTATTGTTTTTTGAAAAGCATAAAAATAAATTTCAACCGACAAATTGGCACATCATTACTTCTGCAAATTATTTTCGATAACTTTGCGACATGAGATACGCTAAAATAAACACAGCTATTATCGCACAATTCAAAAAAATTCTTCCACCGGAATTTGTTATTGATGTTGCTGAAAAATTAGCTGATTATGCGCACGATGAAACCGAAGATTTAGTTTATTTTCCGGAGTTGGTTCTAAAACCCAATACACCGGAACAGATTTCTGAAATTTTTAAAATTTGCAATGCAGAAAAGATTCCGATTACTCCGCGAGGAGCCGGAACCGGCTTGAGTGGTGGCGCATTGCCTGTTTGCGGTGGCGTTATTCTTTCGATGGAAAGATTCAATAAAATTATAAACATTGACGAGCGTAATTTGCAAGCAATAGTGGAACCTGGCGTTATCAATCAAGTATTTCAAGAAGCTGTTATTGAAAAAAAACTTTTTTATCCGCCCGATCCTGCCAGTAAAGGCAGTTGTTTTTTGGGCGGAAATATTGCTGAATCTTCCGGTGGACCGAAAGCGGTGAAATACGGAGTTACCAAAGATTATGTGTTGAATTTAGAAGTGGTTTTGCCAACCGGAGAAATTATTTGGACAGGCGCCAATGTGTTGAAAAATTCAACCGGTTATAATTTAACGCAACTAATGGTGGGAAGTGAAGGAACGCTTGGTATTGTTACCAAAATTGTGTTTCGATTGATTCCGTATCCTGAAAAAACATTGGTAATGCTTGTTCCTTTTCAGTCGGCTGAAAAAGCTTGCGAAGCTGTTTCGGCTGTGTTTAGAGCTGGAATTACGCCTTCCGGAATGGAATTTATGGAACGCGATGCCATTGATTGGACATTGAAATACAATAAAAATATAAACGTAATTATTGGTGATGAAGTGAAAGCGCATTTATTGGTGGAGTTGGATGGAAACGATATGGACGTGATTTATAAAGATGCTGAAAAAATAAACGAGGTGATGATGCAATTTGAATGTGGTGAAATTTTATTGGCGGAAAGTGCCGAGCAAAAAAATAATTTATGGAAACTCCGCAGAAGTGTTGCAGAAGCAGTCAAATCAAATTCTGTTTATAAAGAAGAAGACACTGTTGTTCCGCGTGCCGAACTTCCTAAATTGTTAAAAGGCGTGAAAGCTATTGGCGCGAAATATGGTTTTCGTTCCGTTTGTTACGGTCATGCCGGAGATGGAAATTTGCACGTAAATATTATTAAAGAAAACATGAGTGATGCGGATTGGCAAACAAAATTACCGCAAGGCATTCGTGAAATTTTTAAATTGTGTGTTGATTTAGGTGGCACACTTTCAGGAGAACACGGAATCGGTTGGGTTCAAAAAAATTATATGGACATTGCGTTTCATCCCAAATCTATTGAGATTCAGAAAGCCATTAAAAAAATATTTGATCCAAATGAAATACTAAATCCGGAAAAAATATTTCCTGAAAAATAATTTTCAATTTAACATTTATCATTTAAAATTTCTTTTCAAATGCTTGGTTTAAAACTTCCTACCGACCCTCGTTGGGTAAATATTGTAGAAAAAAATATTGAAGAAATATTAACGGATCATGCTTTTTGCGAACAGAAAGCTGCTTCAAACGCCATTAGTTTAGCAATTAATTATCCCGAAAATTCAGACATTGTAGATGCGATGTTGGAATTGGCGCGCGAAGAATTGGCGCATTTTCAAATGGTGCACGAACAAATAAAAAAACGCGGTTGGGTATTAGGTCGCGAAAGGCGCGATGAATACGTAAACGAGTTGTATAGTTTTGTGCGAAAAGGGTATCAGCGACACATTGTTTTAATCGACCGCCTTTTATTTTCGGCACTTATAGAAGCCCGAAGTTGTGAGCGTTTTAGAGTATTATCTGAAAATATTCAAGACAAAGAATTAGCAGCTTTTTATCACGAATTAATGATTAGCGAAGCCACACATTATACGCTTTTTTTGCAATTTGCTCGTAAGTATGCAACAGACCAAGATGTAGAAAAACGTTGGAAAGAATTTTTGGAATACGAAGAAAAAATAATTTCTAAGTACGGAAAAAAGGAAACGATTCACGGTTAAAATTTTGTTTCGAGTTTAAAGTTTCAAGTTGGAAAGTTGTCGAAAATGATTTGCAGAAATAATGATGTGCCGATTTACCGATTGATAATAGAATGTTTTTTTTCAGAATAAATAATCCTTCATCACTTCATTTTCTAATCACTTATTTGCTTCTGTTAATAAAAGTGTTTGTAATTCCGCCTGAAGAAATATTTTTTGAGTACTCCAAATTTCTAAACTTGTTTTTATTTAATGTTGAGAAATTATGATGAGAAAAAATATTTTTTACTTCGCTTCAATAGCTGCTATTTCCTTTTATTCATGCTCAAATACTGTGAAAAAAAAGGAAGCCGGTTTAACTGTTTTTAGATACAATGAAATGTCGGGAATTACTTCTTTAGATCCTGCAGCTGCCAGAAATTTTGAAAATATTGAGGCAGATAATCAATTATATAATGGATTGGTTCAAATGGATGATTCATTGCACGTAAAACCTTGCATTGCGAAATCGTGGGAAATAGATGAAAATGGTACGGAATATATTTTTCATTTGCGTAATGATGTTTATTTTCAGGATGATTCTATTTTTCCGAAAGGCATTGGCAGAAAAGTAGTAGCCTCCGATTTTGTACACAGTTTTTTCAGATTAT
>DATLTG010000214.1:0-3923 GCA_035533735.1 Bacteroidia bacterium | reverse complement strand
AAAAACTGAAATTTGCCAACAAAATGAATCATTTCGCTATGAAATCTAAATTATACCTTGCTGCTATTAAAGCGGCTTTAAAAGAACTATCTCAAATTAAAAATATGCAAGAAACTAAATATGCTCATGCGTAACATGAGTAATAACTATTCTTGGCCAGAAAATCCGACCGATAAACAAATCAAAGCAATTGAAACAGCATCGCAGAAAGTTTTAGACGCAAGATTAGAATTTCCGAAAAGTTCTTTGTCCGATTTATACGACCAGTTGGCAATGCCACCAAAATTAGCGAAAGCACATCAAGAGCTTGACAAAGCGGTTGATTTAGCCTATCGTTCCCAACAATTTACAAGCGAAGCAAACCGGATGGTATTTTTATTTGAACTATACGAAAAATATACGGCAGACCTTTTTACAAAAGAGAAAGTGAAGAAGAAAAAATGAGGAATGGAGAAAAATAAAGACATTGATAATCCTAAAGAGGAATTTGAAAAACTGTCGAAAAGGTTTAAAATTCTGCACGACAGATTCCTCGCTATTGCAATGGATTACAAGCACTATGTTGATTCTACAATAACCGACAACGAAATTTTTAAATTAAGAGATAATGTTCTTTCTCGCCTGTATAGTGCAAGATTTCATTTTCAACTATTACTTGAATATCATTACAGAGTTGAAAACAGATTAAAAGAATTATACAATAAAAATCCTAAAGAATTATTTCAAGGCGGGTTTGAATTAATGAGCATTCAAGAACAATCAACGAAGGAGATTTATTCGCTTTTTGATAGTATGTTATATCATCTTTGTTCAATCTACGATTATTTATTTAGATTGATAAATTTTGCTCACGGAAAAACAATTCTTGACAATCCGAAATGGAATTTATTCAAGTCCAATAAAAATCTCAAGAATTTTATTTATTGCAGCGAAGAAATTATACCCAAATTAGAATTGCTTGATGCAAATTTTATTTACCCATTAATAAAACATCGTTCTCACCTAATTCATACCGAAAATGATATGGGTGAATTCAAATTGACATTTAATTTGGGTGGTGATAATTTTAATGCAAAATTTCAAGCAACGAAACTATTCAAAGCAAATTTTCCTGAAATTGTAAAAGAAAATATTGAGGCGGAATTGACAATTAAATATGCTTCTATTTGGTTAATTGATAAAACAATTCAAACCACAACTGAAATACTATTTGAGCTACGAGATGATATGAAACGGCATCAGAAAATACCTCACGGTATGTTTGTACTACTCGGGCCAAATAATACAATTCAACCAGCTTCAACACCATACTGGGGCGATAGGAATGTAACATAAGCCATTCTAAATAGACTACATTTTTTAAAAATCCATCGATTATTATTAATATATTTGCTTTCCAAAACAAAATCCTTTCTTGTCGACTACTAGCATAAATATCAATCGTTTAACTCATTTATTGAAGCTTTACAAGCTATCAAAAAAGGATTTATTGGCTAATTTGAACCAAGGCAGGAAAAAGGCACTTTCAGAAAGTGAGGTTTTTGGGAATCAAATAAAAATTAGCATTCTTAAAAAAGTAGATGAACTTTTTAAAAAGGGTTTAGGATATTACATTGACCCAAAAGATTTAAAAGAATCGAAAGAAGAAAGTATCTTTTTTAGAAAAGATAAATTTAACGCTGAATTAAGTTTTGGAGCAAAACAAATAGTAACTCATTTTGAAGAAGAAAAAATAGGATTTTCCGCATTATCTAAACTTGCTGATTTTAAAAATGAACGAACGCTTCCGTTTTACACTGTAAAAAACAATCCTAAAAAAGTTGCGGAAGAAATTCGCAAACAAATTTATCCAAGTTTCAATAAAGACCGCAAAGGATTTTTAAAGTCTATTATCACTAAGCTTGCAGATAACAATGTTTTAGTGTTTGAATTCATTGAAACTTGGAATAAAAAAGAAAAGGCAAATATTAATGGCTTTTACCTTTCACCAAATGTTATCGTATTAAAAAGACAGAAATCATATAGAAGAGAAACTTTTACACTAATTCACGAGCTTGGACATTATTTACTCAATGTTGAGGAAATAGACGAGAAAATTGGAGACGATTATTCTGCTTATGAAAGTTTAGATAAAATTGAAAAATGGTGCAATGATTTTGCTTACTATTTTTTAATTGGCGAAATGGATAATATTATTTCCAACATTGAAAAAGCCTCTGCTAAAAATGATTATCACCACGAATTAATTAAGGACATTTCAGAACAGACAAATTTAAGTGAGTATGCACTCTATACTCGACTTAGAATTAATAATAAAATTACATACAACGATTATCAATCTGTAAAAACGGAATTTGAAAATAAATATCGTGAAAACGAAGAAAAGTTAAGAAAGGAAAGAGAGAAAGAAAAACAAGAAGGCAGAGCATCACAAGCACGAGCAGCAAAACCTATTTTATCTCCTCTTTATGTAAATACCGTGCAATCTGCTTTTATTGTAGGAATAATTGGCGAGTCAGAATTTTGCAGAAGACTTAATGTTAAACCTGAGAATATTGATAAGTACCTCAAATGAAAGTAGTAATTGACACAAGTTCCTTAATTGCTTTGGTACGTTACTACTTACCATTTGACAAAGATGATTCTTTGAAAGACTTTATTCAAAAAAAAGTTGAAAGCAAAGAAATTATTATAATTGATAAGGTACACGAAGAATCTAAATATGTAGCACAAAAAATTGTTGTAAAGCAACTTGATTTTATCAATACAAAAGGCAACACTATTAAAACTACAGACCTATTACCTTATCCAAAATTCTTTAATATCGTTGACAATCAGTTGTGCAATCAGACAATCAAAAAACTGAAAGACCTGAATGAAACTGAATACGAAAAACAGAAAAACGAATATTTAGATTCTGCTGACGGAAAATTGATTTTATATTGTTTAAGGGAGAAAAACCAAAGCACATTATTGGACAACAAAACAATTTTAGTTACCGAAGAAACCAGCACCGAGAACGACAATAAACTATTTAAAAAGTTACCTGAATGTTGCAGAGTTTTAGAAATAGAAAATTGCAATTTACCGACCTTGCTTGAAAATCATTATAACATAAACTTGAGCAAGTACCTCAAATAGCCAACGCATTTTGCAAGCACATTTAAAAACCGCACAAGCAACCGCACAGTAAAATATTAAACTTGTAAAAAAAATTCTGATAATGTACAACACTCCATTTCATACAAAAGATATTTCAAAAAAAACTTTTTTAGTTACTGGTGGCAGTTTTGATTTTTACGAATTAGGACAACCGTTATTTATTGAAGATGGGATTTTAAATGAGTTGGTTGGTATTGAAAAAATACGTCAGTATGTTTTTTATACGGAAACTAAACAAAATTTACGATTTACGAATGACGATTTACAATTAGGAAGCCAAGAAATCGTAAATTATTTCTAAATTTTAAACGATGAAAATAAGTTGGTTACAATTTGTAACCAACTGGAAAATAAAATGCTTGACAATATTAAAAAGTAAAAATAGTAGGATGGAAAAACAAGATGCAATAAAAGTATTTGAAAATAAAAAAGTAAGAACCCTTTGGGATGAGAAGCAAGAAAAATGGTATTTTTCAGTTATTGATGTAATTGAAATTTTGACTGGCAGTCCTCGACCAAGAAAATACTGGAGTGCCTTAAAGACCAAACTGAAAGCGGAAGGAAGTCAGTTGTCCCAAAATATGGGACAACTGAAAATGGAGTCGGAAGATGGCAAATATTACAACACCGATGTAGCCGATACTGAACAAATATTTCGTTTGATTCAATCTATACCATCGCCCAAAGCAGAGCCATTTAAAGTATGGATAGCCAAAGTAGCCCGTGAACGAATTGATGAAATAGAAGATCCTGAAATAGGA
>DATLTG010000213.1:0-4433 GCA_035533735.1 Bacteroidia bacterium | reverse complement strand
CTGAATGAAAGCACAGCCAAACGTAAAGTATAATTTCCATTAATGATAGTGGAAGAAATAAATACACGTCCATCTTTCTGAACTTCTTCTACCAAAGCTTTATTAAATGCGTCTGCATTGCCTTTTCTCGGAATATAACGATACGTAACCACTGATAAATCAGGAGCATTCCCTACTTCAAAGCCAATTTTTTGTATTTCTTTATAAAAATAATTAGCGAGGGCTAATTTTTCTTCTAAAGCAGCAACAAAAGGTTTTGTTCCTAATAATTTTAATGGCAACCACATCCGAAATCCTCTGAAATGTTTTGTCAGTTCAGGTGATAAATCAGCTGGTGAAGGCTCATCAACGCAATCTAATGCGTCTTGCATATAATTGGCTTGGTAATAATGCGCGTCTTTTATTGCTTTTTGATTTCGCACAAGCACAGTTCCTAATCCGTAAGGTAAAAACAAACCTTTGTGTGGATCCATCACTAAGGAATCTGATTTTTCAATTCCCTTTAATTTTTCTTTTCCATTTTTTGTCAAAAGAAAAAAACCTCCATAAGCGGCATCAATGTGATACCACAATTTATTTTTCTTCGCAATTTTTGAAATTTCATCAAGTGGATCAACAGCGCCAACATCAGTAGTTCCAGCAGAAGCAATAACCAACCAAGGTTGCAATCCTTTTTTTCTGTCTTCCGAAATTAATTTTTCGAGTGCACTTGGAGTAATTCTAAAATTTTTATCTAAAGGAATAAAACGTTTTACACATTCTTCTAATCCGGCTATTCGCAACGCTTTTTCGATACAATGATGCGCATGTTCGGATAAATAAACAACCGTTTTTTCAATATTTTTTGATTTTATTTGATGTGCTTTTTTTGCACTCACGATAGCAATTAAATTGGCAATGCTTCCGCCCGAAGTTAAATTCCCAACTGCACTTTCAGGATAACCCGCTAAATTAGCCATCCATTTTAACAACATATTTTCCATACGAACAGCGCCTGGTGAAGTAAAAAACAAACCAGCATAACGATTCGTAATATCTGCCATATAATCGCCTAAAGCTGCGTAATAAATTCCACCTCCAGGAATGTATCCTAAATGTCCGCCAGACGCAGGATTTAAAGCAGGTGTATCTACATTTTTTTTGACTAAATCAAGTATTTTATTAATATTCAAAGGCTTTTCAGAAATAGGCGAATTTAACAAGCCAACACCTTTTTTATGCTTCGTTTCAAATGCTTTTATCGTTTCAATATTGTTTAAAAAATATTCGGTATAAGTAACGACTTTTGCACGAATATTTTTTCTTTGCTTTTCGTTTGGTTCCAGCAAACGTGCTGTTTTTTCTAATCGTTTTATATTTTCTTTCATCATTTTATTTGTGAAAAACTTTGTTAAAAGTAGTTAGATTTTTCGGGTGTCATTCTGCTTAATTTTTCTTCCTTTGTTTTTTACTTCGCAAATTTAATTGAATCAATGAATCCTTTAATCATTTTGCTTTGTTTTGTGTTGTATTCAGCTTTGTTATTTGTAATAACATGGCTCACATCGCGCAAAGCGAATAACGAAAGTTTTTTTATCGGCAACAAATCTTCCAAGTGGTATATAGTAGCTTACGGCATGATTGGCGCATCTTTATCGGGCGTTACTTTTATGTCGGTGCCAGGTTGGGTTGGCACAACTCAATTTTCATACATGGTAATTGTAATCGGTTATTTATTCGGATACGCAGTAATAGCAACCGTTTTAATGCCGATGTATTATCGTTTGCAACTTACTTCTATTTATGCCTATTTAGAGCAACGTTTTGGGTTTTGGTCGTATAAAACGGGTTCTTTTTTCTTTATCATTTCTCGTATTATCGGAGCTTCTTTCAGAATGTTTTTAGTGGTAGATGTTTTGCAAAAGTTTGTGTTAGACAGTTGGCACGTTCCTTTTAGCGTAACTGTTGGTGTTTTCATGTTATTGATTTTACTCTACACTTATAAAGGCGGCATAAAAACAATCGTTTGGACAGACACTTTACAAACTACTTTTATGTTGTTAGGCGTATTTTTATCCATAATTATTATCGCTCATAAATTAAATTATTCATTTAGCAGTTTGCTTACATCTGTTGATAATAGCGGTTTTTCAAAAATTATTTTTACTGATTGGCACAGCAAACATTTTTTTATAAAAGATTTTTTAAGTGGCATGTTTATTTCCATTGTAATGACAGGATTAGATCAAGAAATGATGCAAAAAAACTTAAGTTGTAAAAACTTAAAAGAAGCGCAAAAAAATATGTTTACTTTTAGTTTTGTATTGGTCATTGTCAATTTACTTTTTCTATATCTTGGAGCTATTTTATACATTTATGCGAAACACCAAAACATTGCTATTCCTACAAATACGGATATGTTATTTCCAACTATCGCCATAAATTATTTAGGTCCTTTTGCAGGACTTGTTTTTGTTATCGGATTAATTTCTGCTGCTTACCCAAGTGCTGATGCAGCATTAACAGCATTAACAACATCTTTTTGTATTGATTTTTTAGGCTTTCAAAAAAATAATTTTTTAAGCGAGCAAAAAAAGAAACATTGGCGTTATGTGGTACATATTGCGTTTGCACTTGTTTTACTAATTGTAATTGTTGTTTTCCGAATGATAAATAATCAAGCTGTTATTCAAAAATTATTTACCATTGCTGGCTATACTTACGGTCCTTTATTGGGTTTATATGCTTTCGGTTTGTTTATGAAACAGCAAGTAAAAGACAAATGGGTGCCTTTTGTTTGTCTCGCATCTCCTCTACTCTGCTTTATTATCAGTGATAATTCCGAAAAATTATTTTCAGGATATAAATTTGGTTTCGAATTATTAATTTTAAACGGCTTATTTACTTTCTTAGGATTATTATTTTTGAGTAAAAAGGAAAAATAGTTTTACTTTTACTATCGAAATTATCTTTTCAGCATTTATGTCAAAATACACACGTATATTATCCATTGATGGCGGAGGAATTCGCGGAATTTTACCTGGACAAATTTTAGTTGCACTTGAAAAAAAAATTCAAGAGAAAGCTCAAAATCCTTCTGCACGTTTAGCAGATTATTTTGATTTTATTGCAGGTACCAGCACCGGTGGAATTTTAACTTGTATTTATTTGTGTCCGGATGACAACAATCGTCCACTTTTTTCCGCTGAAAATGCAGTCAATTTATATCTACAAAGTGGATCAGGAATTTTTAAATCAAATCTTGGAAAAAAAATAGAATCTTTTGGTGGTTTACGCGATGAAAAATATCCGGCAAAAACGCTGGAAAAATTATTGCTCACTTATTTACGAGACATAAAACTTAGTCAGTTGTTGCGACCTTGTATCATTACCTCTTACGATATTTTTAATCGTAATACACACTTTTTTACACAACACGATGCCAAAGCAAAACCTGGTTACGATTATTTTTTGAGAGATGTAGCGCGTGCTACTTCGGCTGCTCCTACTTATTTTGAGCCAGCATTAATAAAATCAATGTCGGAAGTTTCGTATCCATTAATTGACGGTGGCGTATTTGCAAATAATCCTGCTTTATGCGCTTATGCTGAAGTACGTCAAGTTTTCAAAAATGAAAACACGAAAAAAGGTATCACTGCAAAAGATATGTTTATGCTTTCTATCGGAACCGGACAAGTTCGAAAACCCTATAAATACAGCAAAGCAAAAGGTTGGGGAAGTATTGGTTGGGTAGAACCGGTTTTAGATATTATGATGTCGGGAGCTTCTGATACTGTTGATTTTCAACTGATGCAGCTTTTTGATGCAGCTAATGTTTCTGAAAATTATATTCGTATTGTGCCTGAATTTGGAATGGCTTCGTCAGATATGGATGATGTAAAACCTGAAAATTTAATTGCACTAAAAGAAGCTGGAACGGCTGCTTCAGAAAAAAATGATGACGTTTTAAACAAAGCAGTTGAAATGCTTTTTAGCTAAAAAATACTTCTCAAAATGAAAACCGATTTTTCCAAAACGCATATTTATCCAAACGAGAAAAACCATGTATTAAATACGAACTTCCATCCAAGTGATAATTTTTATACCAGTGATCGGATTTTAACAAATTATCTGAAAAAAAATTGTTCTTCAGATGGTTTGGAATATATGTCTTCTAAATTAAATTACATTGGAAAAGCGGCTGCTGGAAGTATGAATGAGTTTTCTTTATTGGCGGATAAAAATGGGCCGGAACTTATAAAAAGAAATTACTTAGGCGAAACAATTAATGAAATTCGTTTTCATCCAACTTATTGGGAATTACTGAAAATTGCTGTTAAATCAGAAATGTTTCGTGTAAAATGGGAACCTTCTCTTCGAAATAAATTCAATACCGAAAAACACCAACTTGGTTTTGCTGCCGGTTATTTATATGCACTTAGCGAATGTGGTCA
>DATLTG010000212.1:0-2777 GCA_035533735.1 Bacteroidia bacterium | reverse complement strand
TAGATAGTATTGATACGCATGTTGACAAGAAAAAATACGATTTATCAGATTCGGATATTGTGCTTGGCGCGAAACTGAAAATTTATGATTTTAATAAAAATATATATTATGCCGAACCGCTGTACATCATTAAAAATGGCTATTTGCAAGTTTCAGATGACACAGTTCAAAAATTAGGTTTGAAATTTCGTTTCGTAAATGTGAATACTGAAACCGGAAAAATCGACATATCTATTTCAGAAAAAAAATCGGTGGCAAAAGATTATATTGTAATGACAGCAATTATTTTTCCATTTATTAATATATTGTGGATTGGTTGTATCATTATGGTTATCGGGACAATTATTGCCATTCGAGCTCGATTAAAAAGTAACAAACAGAAAAAATAATTTTTTGTTTTTCAAATGAAAAACAGTTCTAATAAAAAAGCCTTAAAAATTGTAATGATAGGTTCTGGAAATGTGGCTACACATTTATCAAGTGCCTTATTTAACAATGGATATAACATTGTTGAAGTTTACAGTAGAACAAAAAAAAATGCAGAAACGCTTTCCAAAAAAATAGCAGCAAAACCCATATCAGATATTAAAAAAATAACCAGCGATGCAGACATCTATATTTTTGCTGTAAATGATGATGTTGTAAAAACTTTAGCTGAAAAAATATTTTTTCAAAATAAAATTTTTCTCCACACCAGCGGAAGTTTATCAATGGCTGTTTTCAAAAAATATTTTCAGCAATATGGAGTGCTTTATCCTTTGCAAACTTTTTCTAAAAACAGAAAAATTGATTTTAAAAAAGTGCCCATTTGTATAGAAGGTTCATCAAAAGCAACGGAAAAAATAATTTTCGAATTGGTAAATAAAATCAGTGGCAACGTTCAAAAAATAAATTCAGAAAAAAGAAAAGTATTGCATTTGGCAGCTGTTTTTGCAAATAATTTCCAAAATCATTTATATACTCTTGCGAAAAAAATAACGGATTCTGAAAAAATAAATTTTTCATTATTGCTTCCGCTGATTGAAGAAACAACAGCTAAAATTAAAACTGAAAATCCAATTAAAATACAAACTGGTCCAGCAGCTCGAAAGGATAAAAAAACAATGGAAGCGCATTTGAAAATGCTGAAAAATAATTCTTCGGAAAAAGAAATTTACAAAGCTATCAGCAAAAGCATTGCTAAAAACACTTGACAAATTGTTTATCTTCGCTTCAGAAATTTTAAATGTAAATGCAAAAAAACTTCAAACAAATCTTACCGAAAATTACCACCATTATTTTGGATATGGATGGCGTTTTAACTAACGGCACTGTAACGCCAATGGCGGATGGAACACAAGTAAGGACGATGAACATAAAAGACGGTTATGCCATTGATTTAGCAATAAAAAAAGGATTAAATGTAACTATTATCAGCGGTGGAAAATCGGAAGAAGTAAAAGTACGTTTGCAAAAATTAGGCGTGAAAAATATATTTATGCAAGCGAGAAATAAAATGGAAGTGTTCTCAGATTTTATTCATGATTTTGAAATTAATCCGGAAACTATTTTATATATGGGCGATGATATGCCAGATTATGAAGTAATGAAAAACGTTGCTGCACCTACTTGTCCAGCCGATGCAGCATCTGAAATTCAATCCATTTCTATTTACATTTCAAATAAAAAAGGCGGTTATGGTTGTGTGCGCGATGTGATTGAACAAGTATTAAAAGCGCAAGACAAATGGGAATAATTATACTAAAATAAATATATGACAAATTCATTTCTAAAACTCATTCGATTTCCGAATTTGCTCATCATTGCTTTTACGCAATATATGGTGCGTTGGTGTTTACTGTTTCCTATTTTAAAAGCAAAAGGAGTAGAATTGCAAATGAGCAATTTGTATTTTTTTCTGTTGGTTATTTCAACAGTAATGATTGCTGCTGCCGGTTATATTATCAATGATTATTTTGATGGAAAAATAGATCGCATCAACAAGCCCGATGCAGTTGTGGTTGGGACAAAAATAAAAAGACGTGTTGCTATGGCGGCTCACGCTATTTTAAATATTTTGGGAATTGCTATCGGACTTTTCGTGTCGTACAAAATAGGCGATTATAGATTGGGATTCATCTTTATATTCTGTGCAGGAGGTTTGTGGTTTTATTCCACTACTTTTAAATATCAATTTTTTATCGGAAATTTTATTGTGGCATTGTTTACGGCTTGTATTCCTTTAATGGCAGGTGGTTACGAGCTATTGATGGATTTCAAAAAATACATCCCACAAGGAATTCAATTGGCAGATTTTAAGGATGTTTGGCACTGGATTTTAGGTCTTTCAGCTTTTGCATTTATTACCACTTTTTTACGAGAAATTATCAAAGATATGGAAGATATAAAAGGCGATAAAGAGTACGGATGCAATACAATTCCAATAGCTTGGGGAATAAATGCGGCTAAAACAATTTCTTTGCTGATTCTTCTTTTTTGCATGTTGGCAATTGGATATATACAAAAGATGCAACATATATCGAACGATTATTTTTCGTTTTATTATTTTTTAATTGCCTTACAAATTCCCTTTTTATTTCTTGGATTCAAATTACTTTTCGCGAAAGAAAAAAAACAATTTCATTATTTAGGAAATGTGTTGAAACTAATTATGTTACTCGGCATAAGTTATCTTTTTGTTTTTTGTTTCATCTTGCTAAGTGCTGTAAATGCTAATTGATCAGTTAAAAGATTATCAACTTATACTTGCTTCAAAATCTCCGCGAAGGCAATTTTTA
>DATLTG010000211.1:0-2668 GCA_035533735.1 Bacteroidia bacterium | reverse complement strand
TAGTATTTTTTTCATACTTTTGTTTTTTGAGATTAGAAAAATAGGAGTCAATGGGTATTTACTTAAACCTTGCTCCAAATGCTTTTGATCCAGAGGAAGAGTTACAGCTCTTCCTCATTTCTTTTAATGGCTTAACCATTTCGTATAAAATGCATACTGATGCGTTTTTAAATTTAAAGGGTTATAAAAATTATTTTAAATTAGATATTATCGTCTTATATACATTACGGTATCGCCTCGAATCTGATAGTGAAACGGTGTCGTCATTTGTAATAAATTCATAGCTTTTTGAATATTTTCATTTTCGAAAACCCCACTCAATCTTTCTTCACTTAGTGTTGTATCTTTAAAAATAATATGAATATTATATCTTCTTTCCATTCTTTTTGCCAATTCCTCAAACGGTTCGTTTTCAAAAGCCAATTCATCCTGTACCCACGCTATTTCCGGAATTGATGCAATTAAAGGAATTCGTACCACTTTATTTACTTCAAAGCCAAGTTCCTTCATCGATTCAATATTTTTATCAGACAATTGAAATTTTTCATTTG
Source organism: Bacteroidia bacterium (assembly GCA_035533735.1). Taxonomy (GTDB): domain Bacteria; phylum Bacteroidota; class Bacteroidia; order DATLTG01; family DATLTG01; genus DATLTG01. The sequence continues at coordinate 2,117 of DATLTG010000211.1, read as the reverse complement.
TTACTGTCAATTTTTCATTTGGGGTAAGAATGATACGATCAGGTTTCCCATCAATTTTAACCATGATTTTCCCACTAATTAAAGTGGCTTCAATCTTACTTTCATCCGGATAAGCCTGTACATTAAACTTGGTCCCCAAGTCTCGAATTGTTATATCACCTGCATGCACAATAAATGGATGATCCGCATCATGTTTTACACTGAAATACGCTTCCCCAACTAAATATACATCCCGATTCTTTTGTATAAAGTTATCGCTATATCGAATATAGCTTCCTGCATTGAGCCATACTTCAGAGCCATCCGGAAGTATCTTTTTCAAAGGCGCTCCATAAGGAAGCCCTGTCTGGTTTATCTTAGCTACCAACGGGGGTTGTACATTTTTTTTCTCTACTTGCTTAAAAATAAAAAAAGAACTACTTGCAAGAAATAATATTCCTCCCCATATTGCTGCCCGGCCAACCCACATCCTGACTAATTTCTTTTTTACGGGTATCTCATTATCATTTCCTAATCTTTCATTTGTTATTCGTATTTCGTCTATTTCCAGTTTAAGCATTTGCCAACTCTCTTGTACCAGATCATCTGCTTCCAATGTAGGCTCAACATGTATTTTTTCTCCTTGAATAGATTGTAATATTTCCAGAGGAAAACCATGCTCAGGGTGTTCTTGCAAAAGCTTCTGTAACTCGGCGATTTCTTTCTCTGAAGCTACATGCCCCATTTGCATTGCTAATAACTGCAGTATTCTTTCTAAAATCATAAATGCTTCTTGTCTATTTTAATTTGGATACACAAGTTCAGAGAGTCTCATTCAACCAAAATAAGCGTTTGTTTATATAGAGGACACACTTTTTTCTCTAATTCCTTAAAGAGATAGAAAAAAATTCGAAGATAAATAGTTTTATGATTTCTTCTCCTTTGATAAAGGTATTTGTGAAACAGAATTTTTAGCCCATTCCGGCTGAAGGATATTAGCAAGTTTTTTAAGTGCAATATAAAGCTGAGCATCTACTGTTTTTACAGATATTTCCAGAATCGAGGCTACCTCTTTATAGCTTAACCCGTCTTCTTTGATCAGCTTAAAAATGAGCTTACACCTTGGCGGTAACTGATTAATAGCTTGCCGGATTAGCAATTGTAATTCATGGGTAATTAAGATCGATTCGGGGTTGGGTACAAGATGTATGTGGTGCACAGTGAGATCATCCATTGAAAGCGGAAGTGCCTGGGCGTTTCTCCTCAGGCAATTCAATGATGCATTTTTTACGGCTACATAAAGGTAAACGTTGATGTTACTAATTGTATTAAGTGTTGTCCTTTTTTGCCAGAGGGTTAGGAATACATCATTAACCACTTCTTCAGCATTCTCTTTGGAATGAACATAAGAGTATGCAAATTGATAGAGTTTGAAGAACAATAATTGATAAAATTGTTTAAATGCCTGCTGGTCGTCGTGGTATTGTATTTTCTGTAAAAGTAGTTCCATTAGCAGTAGATTCTTTGCTAAGTTAGAAATAAACGATTTCATTTTAAAATATTTTTTTTCCTCCTTTAAAAAAGATTTAGTTATAATAATTTTTTTGAGTTGCTAATTTCTGATTGTAAGTAAAATTAGATTTTAATAAAACAGCCGCTTTCTTAAAAAATATTTTTTCCCTTTAATTTTTTTTCTGATCAGCGAACTTTGTAGTAACAGCAAAGGTTTCCCCGGTTTCGAACTTTTTTATTTTTTCATTCTATGTAATCATTTTTTACATATCTTCACTTAATGAGTTACGCAAAAACATGATCAACCGCATTGATTGAAATTTCTTAAAAAGACCCATGCTGCTCCAGAAGAATAAAGGATATTTTTGATAATGCAATGTTTTTCATTGTTCAAAAAAACAATCAATGAAGAAATAATTACTATCGATATTTTATGCAGAAAAAAAATGATGCAATTATTTTTCCATCGCAAAAAAAGTTTTTTTTCTTCGTTGTTTTTCTTGTTTTAAAAATTGATTTCCTTTTACTATAAACTTTATTCTTAATTTTAATAATTTAATTTATAGGTTCCATTTTTGAATGATTATATTATTAACCTGAGTTCGGGATAAGAAATCAGTAAAAAA
>DATLTG010000210.1:0-3957 GCA_035533735.1 Bacteroidia bacterium | reverse complement strand
GCTGTGTTGCCGTTGGGGTTAAAAGAATCAGTTGTGCCACCTGAAAAAATAGTTGTAAAAAAATAATTTATTAAAGAGACAAATTGGAAATCAGAAAAGACATATTGTGGCGCGTGTACTTAGTGTATTTTCTAATCTGCTTATTTGGCTTTTTTATAGTTTTTAAAGTGATTGAAATACAATTTGTACAAGGCGCTCAATGGAAGGCAAAAGCACAAAGTTTAACAATGGAAAATAAAGATATCCAAGCAGTAAGAGGTAGTATTTTCGCTTCAGGCGGAAGTTTACTCGCCACTTCATTGCCTTACTATGACGTAGGAATGGATGTGAATACAGAATATTTAACAGATGAAATTTTTAACAAAAACATAGATTCATTATGTTATTCGCTTACAAATTTATTTAAAGATAGAAGCAAAAGTGATTTTTATAAATTGCTTGTAAATGCTCGCCAAAAAGGAGATCGCTATGTTTTACTAAAAAGAAATGTTTCCTACGATGAATTGCAAGAGATGAAAAAATTTCCTCTTTATAGATTAGGTCGTAATAAAGGTGGAATGGTTTTTTTGCAAACAGATAAACGCGAACGTCCTTTTAAATTACTTGCTGCACGCACCATTGGCTATGAGCGCGATGGAATTCAACCTGTTGGATTAGAAGGTGCATATAATGCAGAACTTTCTGGAACAAGTGGTCAGCGGTTAATGCAAAAAATTGCAGGTGGAGTTTGGATGCCTGTAAATGACGACAATGAAGTGGAGCCGCAAGATGGATGTGATTTAGTTTCTACCATTGATATTAATATTCAAGATGTAGCGGAACATGCATTATTACAGCAGTTAATTACTCATAAAGCGGATCACGGTTGCGTTGTTTTGATGGAAGTAAAAACCGGAAAAATAAAAGCAATTGCAAACCTCACTCGCGTAGATTCTTCTGATTATGACGAGAGTTACAATTACGCAATTGGTTCAGCAACCGAACCTGGATCTACTTTCAAATTGGCTTCTTTAATTACAGCTATTCAAGATGGATATGTAAAACCAACTGATAGCGTAAGTTTAGAAAATGGTACACACCATTATTTCGATCGTGTTATGCACGATGCAGATAATGACGAACATGGATATGTAACTGTTCAGCGGGCTTTTGAGATTTCTTCCAATGTTGGAATCTCTAAAGTAATATATCAGCATTATTCCAAGCAACCACAAAAATTTGTAGATGGACTTATTCGTTTAGGATTAAATAAACCTCTTGATTTAAGTATTCCTGGAGTTGGGATTCCTTATATTCCAAACACAAATGATAAAGATTGGTCGGGAACAACATTGCCTTGGATGGCTATCGGATACGGAGTTACCATCACGCCTTTGCAAACTCTTACTCTCTATAATGCTGTTGCGAATAATGGAAAAATGGTAAATCCACAGTTTGTGAGCGAAATAAAAAGACAAGGACAAATTGTAAAAACTTTCAAAACAGAAGTTATAAATCCATCTATCTGTTCTCAGAAAACTATTGAAACAGTTCAAAAAATGTTAGAAGGAGTTGTGCTTTATGGTACCGCAAAAAATTTACGTGGTGGAAGTTATACCGTTGCCGGAAAAACAGGTACAGCACAAATTGCAAAAGGTGCAACTGGTTATAAAAAAGGTTCTGAGGTTTCTTATCAAGCCACTTTCGTGGGATATTTTCCAGCAAATAAACCGGAATATTCTTGTATCGTAATGGTAAGTGCTCCTTCCAATAATGTTTATTACGGAGCATTGGTGGCAGGTCCTGTTTTTAAAGAAATTGCAGATAAAGTATATGCCACTAATTTAGAAATTCATCAAGCGATTAATAATGTAGAGCCTCCATTTGCTTTGAAAGCACCTGAAATTAACAGTGGCTATCAACCTGATATTAATCAAGTGTTGAGTGATTTGAAAATACATTCATTTTCAGAAAACGTCAATTCAGATTGGGTTTTCGGGCATTTGACTGATTCATCAAAAGTTGAATTGTATTCGAAAAAAGCAGACAGTGATTTGAAAAAAGAGGAGGTGCCAAACGTAATTGGTATGCAAGCAGAAGATGCGATTTATTTATTGGAGAATGCAGGATTACATGTAAAAATAATTGGCGATGGAACCATTATCAAACAATCCATTGACGCAGGAACAAAAATTACAAAAGGAGCACAAATTGTATTAGAACTTTCTTGAAAACGAAATGAAATTATTGAAAGACATATTGTATAAAGCAGGCTTGGCAGAGGTGATTGGCTCTACCAATGTTGCTATTACTTCTATTTGTTTCGACTCTCGAAAAGTTGAAAAAAACGCTTTGTTTATTGCTGTAAAAGGACTTACAAATGATGGACATCAATACATTGATAATACAATTGTAGCAGGTGCGGTTGCTATTGTTTGTGAAGAATTTCCTTCTAAAATAAATGAAAAAATTACCTACATAAAAGTTGCGAATAGTAGTTTTTCATTGGGTGTAATTGCCGCTAATTTTTACGACAATCCTTCTGAAAAGATTAAATTGATTGGTATTACAGGTACTAACGGAAAAACAACTACTGCCACGTTGTTGTTTCATTTGTTTCGCGGATTAGGTTACAATGTGGGGCTTTTATCAACAGTAAAAAATCAAATTAATAACGAAATTTTTCCTGCATTACATACTACTCCTGATGCTATTGATTTGAATAAATTATTAAATCAGATGCTGGAAAAAGGCTGTACACATTGCTTTATGGAAGTCAGTTCTCACGCAATAGTACAAAATAGAATTGCCGGAATTCATTTTACAGGAGCTGTTTTCACAAATATTTCCCACGATCATTTAGATTATCACAAAACATTTGCGGAATACATCAAAGCGAAAAAATTATTTTTTGATATGTTATCATCAGATGCTTTCGCACTTGTAAATAAAGACGATGCAAATGGTGAGGTGATGTTGCAAAATACAAAAGCGCAGAAAAAAACTTTTTCGCTCAGAAGTATGGCGGATTTTAAATGCAAAATTATTGAAAATCAATTTTCTGGATTGACTTTAAATATAGATGGATACGAAGTAGTAACTAAACTTATCGGAACTTTTAATGCATATAATTTGTTGGGAATTTATGCGGTTGCAATGTTGTTGAAAGAAGAAAAAATAAATACGCTTACCGCTATTAGTACGCTAAATAGTGTGGAAGGAAGATTTCAATATATCAGCACTGAAAATAAAATTATCGGAATTGTTGACTATGCACACACGCCAGATGCTTTACTGAATGTGTTGAAAACGATAAAAGATATTCGTACAGGAAATGAAAATGTAATTACAGTTGTTGGTTGTGGTGGAAATCGCGATGCAGAAAAACGTCCAATAATGGCAGGTATTGCTTGCGAATTAAGCGACAAAGTAATTCTTACTTCTGATAATCCTCGTTCCGAAAATCCGGAAGAAATTATTCGCCAAATGCAAAAAGGTGTGGAAGGAATTTATTATAAAAAAACGGTTTCGATAAGCGATAGAAGAGAAGCAATTAAAACAGCTTGTTCTTTCGCAAAACCAGGAGATATAATACTTGTAGCCGGTAAAGGTCATGAAAAATATCAAGAAATAAATGGAGAGAAATTTCCTTTTGATGATTTAAAAGTGTTGGAAGAAAACTTAAAAATTTTTGAGAAATAATGTTTTACTATTTATTCGACTATTTGCACAAACATTTTGATTTACCCGGTTCCGGAGTATTTCAGTACATCTCTTTCCGCGCAGCAATGGCGGTTATAACTTCCTTAATCATTTCTATGATTTTCGGAAAAAGAATCATTCGCTTATTGCATAAAAAATTAGTGGGTGAAACGGTTCGAAACCTTGGTTTAGCTGGAGAACAACAAAAGCAAGGAACGCCAACAATGGGAGGTTTAATAATACTTGCCGCTATTTTGATTCCTACTTTATTGTTCG
>DATLTG010000209.1:0-3396 GCA_035533735.1 Bacteroidia bacterium | reverse complement strand
GCTTTAAAAATTCAGGGTATCCAATTAAGAATCGTTTTTCATATCAGTAAAACGGATAACGGGTTCACGGCTACAATGGACAGCCCCGACCAAAAAGTTAAAGGAATTCCTGTTACAACCACCACTTTTGAAAACTCAAAGTTGAAATTGGAAATTACAAATTTAGGATTTGAATATAATGGAGAATTTGAAGGAAATGCAATAAAAGGGACGTTAAAGCAAAATGGACAAGTATTTCCTTTGAATTTATCAAGGGGGGAAACAGAAAGCCAAACACTCAAAAGACCACAAGAACCAACAAAACCATACCCTTACTATTCAGAAGACATTAGTTTCCAAAATAAAAAAGCGAATGTTACTTTAGCTGGTACTTTAACGTTGCCCAAAAAAGAAGGAATTTATCCGGCGGTAATTTTAATCACTGGAAGTGGGGCTCAAAACAGGAACGAAGAAGTTTTTGGCCATAAACCATTTCTTGTAATTGCTGATTATCTAACGAGAAACGGAATTGCTGTTTTGAGATACGACGACAGAGGTTTTGCTCAATCAACAGGAAATTTTTCAACGTCAACTACTTTTGACTTTGCTTCTGATGTAGAAAGTGCTATTTCCTATTTAAAAACGAGAAAGGAAATAAATGCAAGGAAAATCGGTTTAATTGGACACAGCGAAGGTGGAATCATTGCGCCTATCGTAGCAGTGGCTGAACCCAAAGATGTTGATTTTATTGTTTTACTGGCAGGTTCCGGACTTCGAGGCGATAAATTAATGCTTTTACAAAAAGAAAAACTTGAACAGGCAATCCATATTGATGAACAGCAAATTGCTAAAGGACAGAAAATTTTCAGAGGAGCATATGATATCATTCTTCAATCAGATGCAGCAGATAGTAATTTAAAAAATAAAGTCGGTACTTATTTTAAACAAAGTTTTGGTGATAAAGTTCCAGAAGAACAAATAAGCACAATTACGAATCAAATAGTAAACCCTTGGTCGATTAAATTTCTAAAGTATAACCCAATACCTACATTAGAAAAAGTAAAATGCCCGGTATTAGCGTTAGGTGGTGAAAAGGATTTACAAGTACCACCAGAAGAAAATCTGATTGCAATTAAAACTGCATTAGAAAAAGGCGGAAATAAAAATGTCACGACAAAATTATTTCCGAATTTGAATCATCTTTTCCAGGATTGTAAAACCGGTTTACCGAACGAATATTCAGAAATTGAAGAAACGTTTTCCCCGGCAGCTTTGGACGAAATAACAAAATGGATTAAGAAGCAAGTTGATTAAACTAACCCTTGGTTCGTGTCCCTCACGATCCATTTCTTTAAATTCTCGTTCGTGGATCTACTTCGCTTCGTGGATCCACTCACTCTTATTTTAAACTTCTCCCGGGAAAAGAAAAATCTTCTTTATTTATTTGTTTACTGATTTTTCAAAAGCCCTGGCTTAACAGCTAGGGCTTTTTCATTTCAAGTTCTCCAACTCAGCTTCCCTCAGCTACATTTCTTTGGTGATCGGCGCAACTTTCTGCCTAATTGATAACTGCCGGTGGGTGCTTTATTCAACAAATTAAAAGGAAATAAAAAACAGATTCCACAAAGTTCGGTTTCCGCCCAGATAAAAAAATCCATAAACACAAAACCAGCAGCACAGCCCCAACATTTATGATTTTTTAATCGTGCGAAAAACCGGAAGGAGTTCCATTATTTTTTTTTCATTTTAAATCTTCTATTATGTTATCATTTTCATCTTTTCCGGTTTATTATCAGTATTATTTTGCTGGTTTATTGGTTTATGTTTTTAAAATTAATGCGGATGAATATTTACATGAGTTTGTTGATTTTAATATTCATTTTGTTAGCGAGCTCCCTTTTTAGGGGGCTCTTTTTGTTTTAAAAACAGGCAGGAAAAAATAAAAAAAGAAGTTACCTTTCTATCCGATTAAATAACCAACACAATGGAAGATAAAAATCAAAAACCGACAAAGGCTTTATCCATTAAGGAGAGAGACGAATTATTAGAAAAAGCAGGAGCCAAACACGTACAAAAACGGACGCCATATTAATGTCTGTATCAAAGAGCCAAAGAGAAAGTATGCAGAAAAAAAGGAGTCAGGTATTTGATACATACCAAGGCAGGTGCAAAAAATGAAATAGAAAGGTGATGGTAAACAATGGTAGAGGACAGCAATATAAAAAAGCGAGTGACTTAATGTAAAATGAAGAAAAACAGGAAACTTCAATATTAATCGGTTTACTGGCAAATTGGATTAATGGAGACTAACGGAACCGGTAGACGAAAAATAATAAATATTTTATGTTTAAAAGTTATTTCAAAACCGCATTGCGGAATTTATTACGGAATAAAATATTTTCTCTGATAAATATCGCGGGTATTTCAATTGCTCTTACTTGTTGCTTATTGCTGACATTGTACATCAAATATCAGGTCAGCTTTGATAAGTTTAATTCTAAGGCGGATAGGATTGTTCGCGTAATAATGCAATATAACGAAGGCGGAGAAGTGGATAAGGGAAATTTCACCAGTGCTTATGTGTTGCCTTCTTTCAAATCAAAATTTCCGGAAATTGAAAGCGGTGTACGGATGCTCCCTGCAACAAACGTTGTAAAATATGGCGATAAGATTATTAATCAAAAGAACTTCCTGTACGCAGATCCTGCGCTATTTAAAATTTTTGATTTTAAGTTATTGCGGGGAGATCCCAACCAGGTACTGAAAAATCCCAAAGCGCTTGTACTGACACAAACTACTGCCAGAAAATATTTCGGCGATGAAGATCCAATAGGTAAAACGCTGATGATTGGCGATAAACAAATTCCTTATACGGTAAGCGGCATCGCCGCGGATTGTCCGCCAAATTCACAGATCCGGTTCAGTGTAGTTGCTTCCTTTGCTTCGGCGGTTCCTGAGATTGAAAACACATATTTCAATGCTAACTACACCACCTATTTCCTTTTGAAAGATAAACAGTCCATCGCTTCTTTGCAGCAAAAAATTCCTCCGTTTATGAAGCAGGAAATGAAAGGAACCGGCGCTACAATAACTTACGACCTGGAGCCATTAACGACTATACATTTACATTCTCCCTATGATGCTATGGTGCCCAACCTCGATGTTTCTTATATATATATTATTGGAGGAATCGCTTTGCTGATATTGGCCATTGCATGTTTTAGTTATATCAACATGAGCACAGCGAGCGCTTCCGGGCGTGCCAAAGAAGTGGGAGTGAGAAAAGTGAACGGAGCATATCGAAGCCAGATATTCTGGCAGTTTATCTGCGAATCTTTTATTCTAACTTTAATCTCGGTGCTATTAGGATATGTGGCGGCTGTTTTTCTGTTACCATCGTTCAACGTTCTTGCAGGA
>DATLTG010000208.1:0-3082 GCA_035533735.1 Bacteroidia bacterium | reverse complement strand
TTGCTAATACACCATGCTTGTCAGAAGAGTATCTGAATAAGGAATCAATAATTGGTGGCTTCTTAAAATCCATAGAAAAGGTAATGCAGCAAAAAGTTGATCTATCAATTGCCTTTTATTATAATAAAAGATTAGCACCTTTTAAATATGGAAAGACTACCTATTTCCCTGTCTTTAGAAATCAAAATGGCCTGTTTTCTAAACTAAAAGCAAGAGTATTTAATCAAATAGAACCAGAAAGTGACATAAAAGAATTTTTAAAAATTATTGAGGAAGTCAAACCCGATGTAATACAAATACATGGTTCAGAATGCCCTTTTGGTTTAGTTCAAGATTACACTTCCATACCTTGTGTATTAAGCATCCAGGGAAACCTTTCGGTATATGAATTAAAATTTTTTTCAGGCATACCTTCTTTTGATATATTTAAATACGCTAAATTTAAAACCCGAATATTTTTTACTAACGATCTTAATCGTTTTAAACGATTTAAAAAACAATCGAAGAGAGAAAAAAAAATACTTGAAATATCTAATAATATTATTGGCAGAACTCATTGGGATAGAAGAATTACAAAGATACTGTCTCCAAATGCTCAATACTATCATAATGATGAGGTATTAAAGGAAACTTTTTATAAAGGAGAATGGAGAAATAAATTAGGAGATACTTTAAACTTATTTACGACAAACGCTGCCAATATCTACAAAGGGATAGAAACATTAATTTACTGCGCTCACATACTGGATAATTATAATATTATTTATAACTGGAAAGTTGCTGGAATAAAGTCTAATGACGAAATTGTTCGTATTGCAACAAAGAGTTTGAAAATTAAATTATCAAAAAATATTGAATTTTTAGGACCCGCAGACGATAATAAATTAAAAGAATCAATATTAAATTGCAATATATATTTAGGTATTTCTCACATAGAAAATAGCCCAAATAGTTTATGTGAAGCGCTTATTTTAGGAGTTCCCTGCATTGCTACATTTGCAGGAGGGACATCCACATTTATTGATGATGGAATTAATGGCATACTAATACAAGATGGGGATCCATACTCATTGGCTGGTGCAATTGTAGAATTAAAGGAAAATTATATTCATGCAATTAATATGGGAATTAATGCAAGAAAAAAAGCACTGGAGAGACATGATAAAAATAAAATTGCCGAAGATTTATTGAAGATCTACTATGGTATTTCAATTAAAAAACACTCTATGAATGAAGATCAAATTCCTTTATTATAGTTTGTTATCGGAGCCAATTAAGCTTCTATTTTTGAATTAATATTTTCGCATTGCCGTTCTAAACTACTTTTGAATTCTAAACTTTTGAGACTTCATTCTGCAACGCCATAAACGAAGAATAATTTTTTCTTGTATGATTTTAATTAAAAAAAATAATTGATATGCCATTGTATTTATGAGAAATCAACTCCAAACAAGAAATCAAAAGTCGTTAATTAAAGATCAATCTCTCTTTCTTAATATTTTTTGGGTAGGTTTTATCATTTTTCAAATAGCAGGTACATTAGAAACACCTGGAAATCTAAATATTAAGATACTTCAGGCCTTTCAAGGCTTGGGATTGATCTTAATTTTCACGAGCGTAATTAAGCTTAAACTATTTAAAATTGAGAATACCTACCTAAGAGTAATATTTACAATTTATATGATTTGGCTCGTAATTGTAATTGCCAGAGGAATAGAGTTTCCACCAAGTTATGATTTTATAAAAACAACTCTTATCACCGGAGGAGGAAACGACGGATTAGTTTATATCGCTCCTTTAATCATATTATTTCCAAGAAATGCAATATTTTATAAAAAATTATTTGAGGTAATAATTTTTTTCGGAGTGATATATTTAATGCTTGATGTAATGTTTATTAAGAATTTGTTGCATTCAGGCGAAGACAAGTTAAGCTTAGGAATCGTTGAAGCGCTTTCTGGGCTGAGTATCCCGGTTGCCTTTATTTTGTTAACATACCTCTACCATTCCAACAAAAAAAATTTATTAGCAATTGGAATAATTTTAATAACTCTACTTTTCGCCATTATAAGAGCGAGACGAGGATTAATAATAATAACTTCGAGTGTAATAATCTTTTCATTTCTTTTATACTTTTTTCATTCCAAAAGGAAAATTATTACCATATATCTCGTAATCTTAATAACAGTATTGGGAATTTTATATGCGAGTAACATATATAACATTAATAATAGTAAAATATTTAGTCTGTTAGTCGAAAGAGGAACAGAAGATACAAGAACAGGTGTGGAGCTCTATTTTTATGATGATATGAAAGAAATTGACTGGATCATAGGCAGAGGAATGGGGGGTGAATATTATTGTCCTGATATTACTGGAGATCAAATAACCAATTATAGAAATTTAATTGAAACAGGTTATTTACAAATAATACTAAAAGGAGGAATAATAAGCCTTGGTTTACTTCTTCTTATGATAATACCTGCATTTATAAAAGGTATTTTCTTTTCAAAAAATCTCCTTTCAACAGCTGCTGGAATTTGGATACTTGTATTTATGATTAGTTCGTATCCTGCAATCCAAACATGGTTTAGTTTAAACTATTTTTTAGTTTGGATTTCAATAGGCGTTTGTTTTTCAAAAAAAATCCGAAATATGACAGACGATGAGATAAAATTCGAACTTCAATCAGCAAAAAAAATATAGAATAATTCTAGTTGTAAAAAAATTTGAAAAGAAAATAAAAATACCGTTGATTTAATTTTTCAAAAAATTATTGGTCTGATGAAATGTATTTAAACATTATAAATTTGTCACATATTTAACCATTTAATAATTTTCGATGAATTCTCTTTTAACATTTGAACGACAGTATTGTCCTGTTTGCAAATCAGAAAATCATTTAGTATTATTTGAGGCTACTCATAGTAGTCCAGAATTTTTTAATTTTATCAAACTAGAAAAATTTTACGGAAAGGCATTCTACGACTCTTACAACAATGGAGATTTAAAAGGTATGACTTTCAAAATAGTAGAGTGTAATGATTGTCATTTTATTTTTCAAAAAGAGGTATTGAACGAA
>DATLTG010000207.1:0-3092 GCA_035533735.1 Bacteroidia bacterium | reverse complement strand
CACCTTTTCCTTTTCCCATACGTACTTCAGCAGGTTTTTTAGTAATCGGTTTATCTGGAAATACATTAATCCAAATTTGTCCTTCACGTTTCATAAAACGAGTTACTGCAACCCTTGCAGCTTCTATCTGACGAGCTGTAACCCAAGCTCCTTCTGTTGCTTTAATTCCAAAAGATCCAAATGATAATTCAGCACCGCGTTTCGCGTTACCTTTCATTTTCATCTTGTGCATTTTTCTAAACTTTGTTCTTTTCGGCTGTAACATTTAGCTGTATCTTTTAAAATAATTCCTTTTATTTATTATCCCCAAAATCTCTTTTCTTTTTGTTGTTGTTTGGTCTAAATCTGCCATTTGGAGCAGCACCTTGACCTCCACTAAATCCACCTTTTTTCTCTTTCCCTCCTGTTGCTCCTATGTTTGGCGAAAGATCTCTTTTTCCATAAATCTCGCCTTTACAAATCCAAACTTTTATTCCAATTCTTCCATAAGTTGTATGTGCTTCTGCAGTTGCATAATCAATGTCTGCTCTAAATGTATGAAGCGGTGTTCTTCCTTCTTTGTATCCTTCTACTCGTGCCATTTCAGCACCAGCCAAACGACCTGAGCATTTAATTTTTATACCTTCTGCTCCCATTCTCATTGTTGAAGCTACAGCCATTTTACTAGCTCTACGATACGAAATACGTCCTTCTATTTGACGAGCAATACTATCTGCAACAATATTTGCATCCAACTCCGGACGTTTTATTTCGAAAATATTTATTTGTATCTCTTTTTTAGTAACTTTTTTTAATTCTTCTTTAATTTTATCAACTTCTTTACCACCTTTACCGATAATAATTCCGGGACGTGCTGTATTAATGGTAACGGTAATTAATTTTAACGTTCTTTCAATTATAATTTTTGAAATACCTCCTTTTGCCAAGCGAGCTCGTAAATAATTTCTTATTTGTTCGTCTTCTACTAATTTGTCGGCATAATGTCTTCCACCGTACCAATTAGAATCCCAACCTTTGATGATTCCCAGTCTTGTGCTTATTGGATTTGCTTTTTGTCCCATGAATTTTTTAGCTATATTTTTAAGATATTTTTTCTTCTTTTAATTCTTTTTCACCAACAATTAAAGTAACATGATTCGAACGTTTTCTAATTCTGTTTGCTCTTCCTTGAGGTGCTGTACGAAGGCGTTTTAATTGCAAACCGCTATCTACAAATACTTCTTTTACAAACAAATTCGTCTCTTCTGGTCTATTACCTGTTTTTGCTTCGTAATTAGCGATGGCAGATGTCAACAATTTTTCCAATCTACCTGAAGCTTCTTTTGGATTAAATTTTAACACGTTAAGTGCTTTATAAACTTCTTGACCTCTAATCAAATCGGCTAACAATCTCATTTTCCGAGGAGATGTTGGGCAATTATTCAATTTGGCAAAATAAATTGTTTTTTTGGCCTCTTTTTTCTCGTTAGCTGTATTTTGTTTTCTTACGCCCATTTTATATTTTTATTTTATTTTTTCTTTGCAGGAGCTTCTGCTTTTTTGTTTCCTGAATGTCCTCTAAAAGTTCTTGTTGGAGCAAATTCCCCAAATTTATGTCCCACCATATTTTCAGTAACATAAACCGGAATAAATTTATTCCCATTATGAACTGCTATTGTTTGCCCAACAAAATCAGGAGAAATCATTGTTTTTCTCGACCAAGTTTTAACAACACTTTTTTTACCTGATGCCACCACTGCTAAAATTTTCTTTTCGAGCTTGGAATCTATGTAAGGACCTTTTTTAAGTGAACGCGCCATTCTTTATTTGTTACTTATTAATGCTTTATAAAATTATTTTTTTCTTCTTTCGATAATGTATTTACTAGATGCCTTTTTAGGATATCTTGTTTTATATCCTTTTGCAGGTATTCCATTTCTTGATCTTGGATGTCCACCTGTAGCTCTACCTTCACCACCACCCATCGGATGATCAACAGGATTCATCACAACCGGACGTGTTCTTGGACGTTTACCTTGCCATCTTGTTCTTCCCGCTTTTCCTGATCTTTCTAAATTATGATCTGCATTTGATACAGATCCTACAGTTGCTAAACAGGTGATTAAAATCATTCTGCTTTCGCCAGAAGGTAATTTAATAACGGCAAATTTTCCTTCACGTGCAGCTAATTGTGCATACGCCCCTGCACTACGTGCAATATTTGCACCTTGTCCAGGTCTTAATTCAATATTATGAATAACAGTACCTAATGGAACATCACTCAAAAACATAGCGTTTCCAACTTCGGGAGTAGCTGTTGGTCCTGACATAATTTTTTGTCCAACTTGCAATCCATTTGGAGCAACAATATATCTTTTTTCACCATCTGCATAAGCAAGCAAAGCAATACGAGCCGTTCTGTTTGGATCATATTCAATTGTTTTTACAACAGCTGGAATACCATGTTTATCTCTTTTAAAATCAACAATACGGTATCTTTTTTTATGACCACCGCCAATATAACGCATAGTCATTTTACCTGTATTATTTCTTCCTCCCGACTTCTTATGCGAAGCCAGTAAACTTTTTTCGGGCGATGAAGCTGTAATATCTTCATTCGTATTAGCAACTTTGAATCGTTGTCCCGGTGTTAGAGGTCTTAATTTTTTTAAAGCCATTTCTTATATTCCGCTATAAAAATCAATTGTTTCACCTTTTTTAAGCGTAACAATTGCTTTTTTGTTTTTATTCACTCTTCCGCTCACTACACCTTTTGTGGTATTTCGCGTTTTTATTTTTCCAACATAGTTGATAACATTTACTGAGTTAACGGTTACACCGTACATTTTTTCAACGGCTACCTTCACTTGAATTTTGTTGACTCTACTATCTACAACAAACCCGTAGCGATTGAATTTTTCGCCCATCGAAGTCATTTTCTCAGTAATGATTGGTTTTATTAAAACTTCCATTTTATCCTTGTATTAACTTAATATATCCTCAATTTGCTTTACCGAACTCTCTGACAATAAAAGATTGTGTGCATTCAGAACATCATATGTATTTAATTCTGAAGCGATTACAACTTTTGTGTTCCCTAAATTTCGGGACGA
>DATLTG010000206.1:0-4933 GCA_035533735.1 Bacteroidia bacterium | reverse complement strand
ACTTGCAAAATACATTAAAATGGGTTCTAACGCTTTCGCATCCAAATAGCCTGGAGCACGTGTTAACATTCCGAAATTTTCATTCAAATAAACGGTTGTAGGATACGACATGTGTCCACCTAAAAGGGAATACGCCAACTGATGCACAGAACCTTGCGTTCCTGGATGTGGATTCACAAACGTAAGTGTATCAAAACGGACAGTATCACTCATTTCTGCATCTAACTTTACAGGATAAAAATAGGTATTCAAATCTCTGATAATGCTGGTATCTTCATAAGTAGTGGCTTCCATACGTTTACACCACACGCACCAACTTGTATAAACATCAACAAAAATCTTTTTCGGATGTTGTTTATCTAATTTTACCGCTTCTTGAAAAGTGTACCAATGTATTTTTTCCGGAGTTTTCGGAACTGCTTTCTTTACAAAACTTTCTCCTGTAAAAGCAATTATAGAAAGCAAAAGAAAACTGAAAATTATTTTTTTCATGCTACAAATTTAATCTGAATAAGGGATAAAATTATGAAATTTTATGCAATATTACCATTTCCAGTGTTTGAACTAATTCTCCGGCATCGTTTTTAAATTCGTATAACCAAGTAACGGAAGCAAAAGTATTTTCAGGATTTGGCTTTATATCAAGGATTGTAGCACTGCTGTGTACATTCATATTGGCATAAACCGGTTTGATAAATTTCCAATGATTCACTTCCATTCCAGCAATTACGGTGTCTTTAAATCTGGGAATCCATTGAGTGCGATGTACAAAATTAAAGCAATGTGGACCACTCGCGATTAGCGCTCTGAAATAACTTTTTTTGGCTGCTTCTCTATCAATATGAAAATCTAATGGATCGAATAATTTAGCAAATGCAATTATTTCGTCTTCGGTAAAAGAAGTAACTCCAAAATCAAATTTTTTACCGATAGCAAAATCCTTGAAAAATAATTTTTCCATATTTAAAAATTAGTGATGTTCTGCAGAATCTATTTCGGCAGGAACTAAATTAGGATCATCAATCAAATAACTTTTTTCTTTAATATTTTTAGAAACAATTATAAATAATAGTGTGAAAGCTGATAAAATAATAAAGAAAAACCAATAAAATTTAGCATTTTCCATTCCTTTTGCATCCGCAAAACTAGAAAGCCAACCTGTTTTACTTACACTCATATTAACCAATGTATCAAACATATCGCCCACAAAAACGGTGGCGAGAAAAAACGCCATAATAGTACTTTTCATTGATTTTGGAGCTTGTGTATATGCATATTCAAGTCCAGTAATGGAAACCATAATTTCGGAAGCTGTAAGTAAAGTGTAAGCTAATAATTGCCATACAATATTTGGCTGTCCGCCTGCATCAATTTTTGTTTGAATGGATGCAATTACCATAAATGTGATTGCCATTACCACTAAGCCTGCTCCAATTTTACGAAGAGGCGTTACTTTAATTCCTAATTTTTCAACGGCTGGATAAATAAGGTAGGAAAATAGCGGAATAAAAGCCAAAATTAATATCGGATTAATTGCCTGAATTTGTTCCGGCAACCAAGTGTATCCCATAAAATGTAAATTCATTTTTGTAGCTTGTAATACCCATTCTGAACCGTTTTGATCATACAATGCCCAAAAAATTGGGAAGAAAGCAAATACCGCCAAAGCACTCCAAACAGCTTTCATATTTTCAACTGATTCATCCGAAAATTTAGTTTTTGCAGCATCTAACCAAGATTCTCCCTTTTCCTTCTTTTTGGAAGGATTAAAGAGTGCATAAAAATTTATGGCAATAAAATTAGCTGCCACATATCCTGATGGTGGCACATACACATATTTTTTTCTACCCAACCAAAAAACAAAGGTTGCCAATGCCATTAAAATTCCAGGAACTCCAAATGCTACGGAAGCACCATATTCCAACATTAAAATAGGTGTTAACAATGTAGAAACAGTAGAACCGGCATTAATAGCAAAATAAAACCAATTGAACATTTTCGAAATTAAATCTTGATTGGTATGATCAAATTGATCTCCCACATTCGCGGAAACGCAAGGTTTAATACCACCTGCACCAATGGTTATAAAAAGTAAACCAAGCATAAAAAGATTTAGTTGTGTGTCGAAAGCCGATAAAAAAGCATGACCGACACAATACAACAAGGAAAGCCAAAAAATAGTCTTGTATTTTCCTAAATACCAATCGGCAAGAACTCCACCCAAAATGGACATCAAATAGGTAATACTGATAAATAAATGGGTTTTTGCATTTGATTGCGCATCACTCATTAAAAACTGATGTACAAAAAATGTTGCCAACAAGGTTTTCATTCCATAAAAACTGAAGCGTTCGGCTGCTTCGTTTCCAATAATATAAGGAATACTCTTTGGGAATCTTGATTTTTTGGTAATCGCTTCTGCCATACTTTTTTATTTTTATGAGGAACGAAAGTAAAATATTTTTTTCAATAAATTCGGATTTTACTTCTTTCAAGAAATTTTAAAAGAGAAATCCAAAAAAATATTTTTAGACTGAATTAAAGAAGGGAGTTTACTTTACTATGTGTTCTCGGAAAAAAATACCGTTGAATACCAACGGTATAAATAGGATAAAAATAAACATACGACCTGTTTATCATTTGAAATCCCATCGAAAAATCTATACGTAAATTAGAGTTATAAATTTTTTGAATGCCTGGACAAAAATTCACATAATAGCCCGCTTTCAGCGCATCTGTTTCAACAGCAATCGTAACGCCATCTTGAATAACTTGTGCTGTATTATAGGATTTCCCTTGAAACTCAACATAAATATTCCAATTTGATTCCTGATAATCTGTGTATTCTCTCGGATACAATAAATATCCAAAAGATAAATCATATTGAAGAGCATTTCCATACATTACTTGATATGTATTGTAATGTACTGTGTAAACTGGCGTGTAATCTGTTTCGGAATAGCTGCCTGGAAAAATTGCAGCAGCATTTAATGAAACAGCAAATTTATTTTTCAGCCAAGTAACAATTAATCCTCCGCTCCACCCTTTTGTATCGTCTAATAAATTAGGTTCTGTTTCATCGTGAGCAACATTCACAAACGAATATTCTCCGTTTAACGCAACTCTAAAATGTTCATTTTGCCCATCCAAACTCAACAAACGATATTTCGCATAAAAATCAACACCTTTTCCAAAAATATAAGGATACGTTAATCCACGCGGAATAGCAGAAGTGAAATAAGAAGTATTATTTCCGTAATGCGTGTGCGTAACTAAGTTTGAAGGAAGTTCCGTATTGTGATGATTCGTTATAGATGCAGTTGCTTCAATGGTAAGTTTTGGCGTAAGTCCGTACATCAATCGTAGCGCAAGCATTTTGCGCCAAACGCCCACTTCATTATAAGTTTCGCCAATTGTTCTAACACCAAAAACACCTTTTGGAACTGTGCTGGCAGATTCGTTGAGCGGAAAAAGTTCCTGTGCACCAATTGTGTGAGAAAGAAAAAAAAAGGATAATATTAAAATGAAATATTTCATATTGTAACGTAGTACACTTGTTTGTTTGTGCTGTTACAATTGGGCTTTAGCTGATTTTCCCATTTTTTATATTCTTTATGTGGCAAATATTTTTTTCCAAGAAAAGTAAGTGTTATTTCACCAGAAAGTTTTTGATTGGTAATGCCCACAAATTGACAAAAACAATCTTCGAAAGAATAACAAAAACCATTCGTAATAGTAAGACTGTCAAAAGCAACATCCGCTTTTAAATACCGCACCGAAAAACCTGCATCAATTACTGCTTGTGCAATTTTTTCAAACGAAACTGTTTTTCCTGTTTTAAATAAAATTTTTCCATCCGTATTTTTCAAATTCATTTGTACATCTTGCACAAAATCTAATTTACGAATACTCATTTCTACTGAGCGTGTACAAGCCGAACAGGTTAATCCGTTTACTCCAATTGAAACATATTTTAGTTGAGCAAAACCCGAAACCGCTGAAAATAAAAACACAAAAAATAGTAGTGAAATTTTATTTTTGAAGTATTGAAAAAAAACTTTCATCGTTTTTTTTATTTGACATATTCTGCAAAGTTAGGTGTTTCCGAATACTTTAAAAAATTTATCAAATTAAATTCCAATTAGAAAAAACGAAACGAAAAAATTCAAAATATATTTCGACAGATTAGTTACTTTTGTGCCGTGAACTTTAAAAAAATTCTTTCGGTAAGCCTATTATTGATTTACGCACTGGCTTTAATAAAACCATTTGTACCAGTTGTTAATTATTTGATAAACGAAAAATACATTGCCGCCAACCTTTGCGTAAACAAATCGAATCCGATGATGCATTGCAATGGGAAGTGTTACATGGCAAAGCAATTGAAAAAAGCGGCTGATGACAACGCGAAAAAAAATTTTCCGATAACAACTAATTCAAACAATGGCGACACACTTTATTTTCCAGAAGCAACTCATTTTATCGCTTATTATTTACCAAACTATTCGAGTAGCGTAATTTATTTTTATTCTGAAAATATATCTACGAAAGCGATTTCCAAAATTTTCCATCCACCCACTTTTACTGCATAATTTAGACCTTTTGATTTGAAAATTTTTTTTCAAATCCGAAAACTCAATTTTTTCAATGCTGAAATTTTACTATTTATTTTGTCAAAAAAAAAAAAATTTCGAGATAAAATTTTGGTATTTTTTATTTCATATTTGAAATAAACGAACAGTATTTTTTAATTTTTTTATTTGAATAGCTATTCATAATGGCTATTGTATAATCATTAAAAATAAATTATGAAAAATTTTATTTTATTAATTAGTCTATTTTTAGCCTCATTAGGGTTAAAAGCCCAATCGTTAAGTGGAACTATTATTGATTCTGTTAGTCACGAAGCAATCCCAGGTGCAGCTATTTTTAT
>DATLTG010000205.1:0-4346 GCA_035533735.1 Bacteroidia bacterium | reverse complement strand
GATTGATAAAAAAAGTGAGTCGTGAAATGGAAGTTTTTAGTGCGTAGCGATGACGAAAATTATTTTCAAAAAATAATTTTTTCCGTATTATTCGGAATGTTTTTTTGCCTTTGTAAGCCAATCTAATGCGTTTATTTTTTTTATTCCGTTATATGTTCCTGTGTCGTAATCCATTGTAATTAAAAGTTTTTCGTGATGGTCTGCAATACTATCAAATGGAGCTAATTCACGTTCCAATGTCGTAGCGTTTTGTGTAGTTTGTGAAACCTGTATGTATTGCGTAAAACCTTCGTTGTTACGAACAACAAAATCAACTTCTAAGTTGTTGGTTTTTCCTATCCAAACTTGATTGTTTCTGCGTTTTAGTTCAAGATAAATTATATTTTCAAGCAAATGTCCTGCATCGCTTACCAATTCTTTTCCAAGTAAGGCATTGCGAAATCCTAAATCAACCAAATAATATTTTTCTTGCGTTGCCAAATGTTGTTTTCCCTTAATATCGTAGCGATTTACTTTGTAAAATAAATAGGATTCTACCAAAGTGTCAATGTATCTTGAAACAGTTTTGTTGTCTATTTTCTTTTTGTTTGCTGTTAAAACTTTGGCAATGTTTCCTGCTGAAACGCTTGAACCGACTGAATCTATCAAGAAATTTACAACTTCCTGATACGATTCTTCGGCATAAATAGTATGGTGTTTAGAAATATCGTTATCGTAAATGTTTTTGAAAACCGTATGTAAATATTCATTCGCAAAATGATTGCCATCTGCTGAAAGTCGCACCGCTTCGGGAAAACCACCTATACGCACATAGTCGGCAAAAGCACGGTCTGGATTTGTGGTCTTGCTTGTAAATTCTAAATATTCAGCAAAAGAAAAAGGCAATACATTTATTTCATACGCTCTACCTGTAAGCAAAGTTGCTAATTCGCTTGATAGCAAAAATGCGTTTGAACCTGTAACATACAAATCTATGTAGGGGTGAACATACAAACCTTCCAACAGTTTTTCAAATTCGGGAACGTTTTGCACTTCGTCTATAAAGACATAATTGGTTACGTTTTTTTTGAGATGCTTAATGATGTAATCGTAAATTTCTTTCCAATTTTTTTCTGCTAAAAAACGAAATTCAGGCATATCCATATTGATTGCCAAAATGGAAACTTTGGCGTTTTCTTTACGCAGCAAGTCTTGAAATTGTGCCATTAAAGTTGATTTTCCACAACGCCTAACCCCTGTAGCAACCTTAATTAAATTCTTGTCTTTAAGAATACGAAGTGTATCTAAATATCGTTTACGTGCTATTATTTGCATAAGGCAAAGATAGATGAAATTCCTAAAACTTTATAAAAAATAAAACTTTTAGGAATTTTAGGGTTTGTTTTTATCAAGTTTGATTTATTGTGCTTTTAAAATAGCCATAGTCTTTAGCGCGTAGCGATGACGAAAATAATTTTCAAAAAATAATTTTTTCCGCATTATTCGGAATGTTTTTTTGCCTTTCGGCAGATGCGTAAATACTAACGATTTCGGGCTTTGCGAAGATGGCGAATTTAAGCACAAACTTTCATACGAAGCACTAAAGTTTATAAACCCACAAAACTGTCCTACGAAGAACGAAACCGCCACTTTTGGCAAGATGCTGTTAGTGGCTGGGCTATTTGTCTGATAATTAATTTTACTTAGTTTCTTTATATTGTTTTCAATCTTTCTGATAATATTTAGCCCACCCATTATTGAGAGAAAAAACAATTTGTTTTCCAAGAAAATTCTCCATCCAAATGGGAATCAAAAATTTCCTGTCGGAACGAAAATAATCATAACATTTATGGTCAGTACAGGAAGCGTCATCATAAGCATGTCGTGCGGCAAAATCACCGCAAAGAGTAGCCCATGGTAAACCTACACAACCCAATACAAAATGAATACTTGGGTTTTTATCGTCTCTTGTTACGGTTGGAATTAAATCTCTTGTAGTATCAATTCTTCCTGGCCAGTATTGCACAAACTCAAGATGTTCAAGTTGTGGAAATTTATTTTTGAATTTTTTTATTACATGATTAATTACAGATGGAGAAGTGACATCATTTTTTGAAAAAGTAGTTAATGCTGTTCCGCCACCAAGTAACAAACGATTATCTCCGGTTAATCTGAAATATGAATAAACCAAATCACTATCCCAACATTGATAATTTCCATTTGGAAAAATCGATTTCACATCTGCTGGTTCAAGAATTTCACTAACTGATAAAAATGTTTGAGCATGATATATGTTATCAGCATAATGCGAAAGGGATTTTTCAATTTTATCAGCACAAAAAATAATTTCAGCGGCTTTTACCGAACCTAAGTGCGTCTTTACTGTATTCCCTTTTATTTCTCGTACCTCAGATGCTTCATATATTTTAACTCCATGATTGATTAAAACACTCTTCATTCCTTGAGCATAGAGCAAAGGATTGATGCCGAAAGTTCCTGAATACCGGACACCTCCAGCGTAAGCAGCAGAACCGATTTCATTTTTTAATTGTTCATTGTCAAACAATGTTTGTGTGTACCCCAATGATTTTCTTGCTTCCGATTCTTCTATAATTTCTTTCCATCCGCTTTCGTCATTTCCTAAATACAAACTATCCTGTTCTTGCAAATCACAACTGATGTCGTATTTGCGGATAGTATCTGCCATTTCTTTTGCAGCATTTGCTGCCATCTGCCAAATAACTTTTGCATCTTCTTTACCAAATCTTCTGATTAATTGTGATAATTCCAATTCACTATCAGGTGTCAGAAATCCGGCACTTTTACCTGTTGAACTTCCTCCGCATATATTTCTTTCCAGCAGCACCACTTTTATTCCTTTATCCATTAGTGAAAAGGCAGCAGCTAATCCGGCTGCACCTCCGCCAACAATTAAAATATCACATTCAATATCTTTCATCAAAGGTTTCTGCCTTGATTCCTTTGCACTCATTAAAGTCGTGTACCACCAGTTTTGTAAAATCATACAGTTGTAAGTATTTTATATTGTCGTTTCTATTTTGCTGCTTTTTGAAAGTGTTTTATGAACAGGGCAATGGTCTGCGATTTGATGCAATCGATTTTTCTTTTCTGCATCCAACCCATCATCTAAAACTATAGTGCGTTTAAAAACTTCAATCAGCTTTGAATTATTATCGCAATACTCGCAGTCATCGGCATATTTTCTTCCATGTTCTACCATTACTTTTATCTCACCGGTTTTCCAATTCTTACGTTTTGCATACATCTTTAAAGTGATGGCTGTGCAAGTGGCAAGAGCGGAAGACAATAATTCATAAGGAGTGGGTCCTAAATCATTTCCTCCGGCATCCGTTGGTTCGTCAGCAATCCATAAATGTTTACGAGCCACAACTTCGGTGGTGAATTTGTCATTGTTTAAATAAACATCCACCTGACTTTCGGACTGAATATTTTTTTTTGAATCTAAATAGCGAGTAGCCCACGAAGAAATAATTGTTGAAACATATTCGGAATCTTTTTGTATTTTTAGTAAGTGGTCAGCGCCATCAAGCGAAACAAAACTTTTAGGATGGTTTGCACTTTTATAAATTTCAGCCGCATTATTTATTCCAACAATATTATCTGTTGGAGAATGCAGAATTAAAATCGGCTTATGTAAATCACGAAGCAAATCGTCCATACTCAATGACATTACATCTTCAATAAATTGTTTTTTGATTGTAATTTCCCTGCCTGCAATCATCATAGTTGCCTTTTCGTTTTGCATAATTTCATCCTTACTGTGGCGGAACAAGTGCATAATGTGGTCGGGAGAAGATGGGGCAGCGATGGTAACTACTGCTTTTATTGATGGTATATTTTGCGCAGAAAATAATACCGCGGCACCTCCCAAAGAATGACCGATTACCAATGAGGGGGCTTCATAATTTTCTTCAAGATACTTTGCTGCATCTTCAATATCGGTAACATTGGTCGTAAAATTGGTGTCTTCAAACGTTCCTTCACTTTCACCTATTCCCGTAAAATCAAAGCGAAGCACGGCAATACCTTTTAATGCAAGCGTTCGGCTGATTTGTCTTGCAGCAAATAAATTTTTGCCACAAGTAAAACAATGAGCGAAGATTGCATAAGCAACTATGTTATGCGTGAACGGTAAATCAATCACACCTTCAAGAGTTTCACCAAAACGATTTTTAAAAGAGAGTTTTTTGGAATTCATAGATTGGATAGTATTAACTATTATTAAATTTAAATCCAAGTTTTCGTTTGGTGCTTTGCCCGATGAAATGTTGAAGTTGCTCGTTGTAGGTTTTAATAATTGTGTCGTGCAGAAAATCAAAAAACGG
>DATLTG010000204.1:0-7145 GCA_035533735.1 Bacteroidia bacterium | reverse complement strand
TGAATTAATTTGTAGTAATAACAAGGATTTTCAAGAAAATAAAAAAGGGAAACTCGCTTATTTTAGCGATGCTTCCCTTTAAGTGGGCCCACTTGGAATCGAACCAAGCACCCACAGATTATGAGTCTGTTGCTCTAACCGAATGAGCTATGGGCCCCTTTAAAATTTTCTTTAAAGTTTCGCAAAATTATATAAATACACCTAACAAGCAATAGAAGAAAAAAATCTTTTCAAAAATATTTTTTGGATTAACCGAATAACAAAGCAAAAAC
The DNA here is from genome assembly GCA_035533735.1 of Bacteroidia bacterium. Lineage (GTDB taxonomy): Bacteria > Bacteroidota > Bacteroidia > DATLTG01 > DATLTG01 > DATLTG01. The sequence goes on along the minus strand of DATLTG010000204.1, from coordinate 6,873 downwards.
TTCTTCTACTTTACTTACGGAAGTGAGTTGTATATTGAATTTTTTAGTGTCTAAGCCTTTTTTATTGTACTTGGAAATAAAAATTTGTTCGAAGCCTAATTTTTCTGCTTCCGAAATACGTTGTTCAATTCGGTTTACCGGACGGATTTCTCCGGAAAGTCCCACTTCTCCTGCAAAACAAATTTTAGGTGAAATCGGAATATCTTCGTTGGAAGAAAGCACTGCACAAACCAACGCCAAATCAATTCCCGGATCTTCTACTTTAATTCCTCCCGCAATATTTAAAAAAACATCTTTCGCGCCCAAGCGAAATCCGCAGCGTTTTTCTAATACAGCCAATAACATGGCTAATCTTCGTAAATCAAATCCGGTGGAAGAACGTTGCGGTGTGCCGTAAGCAGCGCTACTTACAAGAGCTTGTGTTTCTATTAACATCGGGCGCAAACCTTCCATTGTTGCCGAAATAGCCACTCCGCTTACCGGTTCTTCTCTGTTGGTAATTAATATTTCTGATGGATTGTTTACTTGTCGTAATCCGCTTCCTTGCATTTCGTAAATTCCTAATTCGTTGGTAGATCCAAAACGATTTTTAGCTGTTCGCAATAATCGATATACATGATTTCGGTCGCCTTCAAATTGTAAAACGGTATCCACCATGTGTTCCAACACTTTTGGTCCGGCAATAGAACCATCTTTGGTAATGTGTCCAATAATAAAAACAGGTGTTCCACTTTCTTTCGCATAACGCATTAATTCGGCTGCGCTTTCGCGGATTTGAGAAACACTTCCAGGAGATGATTCAATTCGCGCTGTGTGTAAGGTTTGTATAGAATCTACAATTAATAATTGCGGTTCTAATAATTCAATTTGTTTAAAAATATTTTGCGTAGCTGTTTCTGATAAAATATAACATTCCGGATTGGTCATTCCGATTCTGTCGGCACGCATTTTAATTTGTTGTTCACTTTCTTCGCCCGAAACATAAAGCGTTCGGAGATTTTTTAATTTAACTGCTAATTGAAGCATTAAAGTTGATTTTCCAATTCCAGGCTCTCCTCCAAATAATACGAGTGAACCGGGAACAATTCCTCCGCCTAAAACGCGACTTAATTCTTCGTCTTCAATAGGAATGCGATGTTGTTCCGATAATTGGATTTCAGAAATTAATAAAGGTTTGGATGCACGTTGCGAACTTTGCGCAATGCCGGGTGTTTTTGCATCATCGCCTTTCGAAATAACTTCTTCTACGTACGTATTCCATTCTCCGCAAGAAACGCATTTGCCAATCCATTTAGGCGATTGTGCGCCACAATTCTGACAGAAAAAAGTAGTTTTTGTTTTTGCCATTTTATTTTTTATCCCTCAAAAATTAATTTCCTCCATACATGCTGAGTGCAGCATCTAATAATTCATACACATCATTCGGATGTCCATTTGTTTCTTCTTTAGCGCGTGTTTTTCCAAGACGAACAACAACCATTTTTTCGTCAGGAATTACAAAAATATACTGACCTAAAATTCCGCGCGCATAAAAAACAGGATGTCCTTTGTAATTCAATAACCACCAATTGTAGCCATATTTTTCATTTTTATTTCCATCTTGATCCAATAAATCAGCAGGCGTAATAGATGCTTTTACGTAAGCTTCCGAAACCAATTGTTTGCCATTCCAATTTCCGTTTTGTAAATATAATTCACCGAAACGGGCGAAATCACGCGCATCAGAATTAAAGCAGCAGTATGCTTTTTCAACACCACCTTTATGATCTAAACTCCAATAAGCAGGATTTTCAGCTCCCATTGGTTGCCATAATTTTTCCGAAGCATAGTCGGAAAGCTTCATTCCTGTTGCTTTTTCAATAACAAAAGAGAGTAAAGAAATATCTCCGCTAAGGTATTTAAAAACTTTTCCCGGCTGCTCAGTAACTTTATATCCGTAAGTTAATTTTTGCAAATCTGTTCCATAATAAGCTTCGGCAGGATAGGCAAAAGGACTCACATAATTTTCGTCAAAATTAATTCCGGAACTCATCGTTAACAAATCTTTGATGGTAACTTTTGCATTTTCTCCGGTTTTAAATTGCGGCAAAAAATCTCCGATTGGTTCATCCACACTTTTAATTTTTCCTTCGTCAATGGCAATTCCGGTAAGAATACTCACAAACGTTTTCGCCATCGAAAAAGAATTAGTAATAGAATTTTTTCCAAAACCATCCCAATATTGTTCGTAGCAAATCGAATCATTTTTTACGATTAAATAAGCAATCGTTTTGTATTTTTTCATGAATACTAAATCTTTTTCAGGAATATTTTTTTTGTTGTAATCCGCTGAAACAGCCCAAGGTTGTGGCGTTCCTGTTTTCACTTCGCGATTAGCAAATATTTTATATTCTGTAATATCCGGTCCTTTTCTGCCTTTCAAATAAGTGTTGGCGATACCTTTATACAAATATGTTCTGCCCGAAATAAAAATGAGTGCATTGAGCATAACAAGCACAATGACTGTCCATTTTAAAATACTTTTTAGTTTTTTCATAATACAGATTTTAAAAATTATTTTTTAGATAATGTGTTTTCTGCTTCCAAAAATTTAGCTTGAAAAAGCGATGCAAAATGTTTCTTTAATTTTGTTTTTACTTCGTTTAAATCTATTTTTTTACCCAATTCTTTGTCCAACGAAGTTACAGCCTTGTCGGTAATTCCGCAAGGAATGATGTAATTAAAATAATCGAGATTAGTATTTACATTAAAAGCTAAACCGTGCATCGTAACCCAACGGCTGCTGCGAACTCCCATTGCGCATATTTTTCGGGCTTTTGCCGGATGTTCACTTTCTATCCAAACACCAGTTAAACCGGAAATTCTTCCTGCATTAATTCCGTATTCAGCAAGTGTTAAAATCACAGCTTCTTCCAAAAAACGCAAGTATTTATGGATGTCTGTAAAAAAAGTATCCAAATCTAAAATCGGGTAAGCAACTAATTGTCCGGGACCGTGATAAGTAATATCGCCACCGCGATTGATTTTGTAATACACCGCATTTTTTTGTTTCAAACTTTCTGCGTTCAGCAAAAAATTATTTTCCGAACCGCTTTTTCCAAGTGTGTAAACGTGCGGATGTTCGCAAAACAATAAATAATTTTTTGTAGGAATTTGTTCAGTTTCAGGCAGATTTCTATTTGCAATTTTTTGAGCAATTGTTTCCGAAAATAATTTTTCCTGATAGTCCCAACACGTTTTGTAGTCTATCAAACCTAAGTCTTGAAAAATTATTTTTTGCATGGATGTTTTTACAATTTACCCAATTCTGCTTTCAAATGATTAATCACATTTACTTCTATTGCATCAACGCCTTTTTGTTCGGCAACAAAATAGGAAATCCAATCGCCTAAATGAATTAAATAAATGGCTTTTTCAATAAGCGAATTTCCTTTTGAATAAATTTCAATAATGGTAGAAGTGTATTTTTCAAAAACTTTTTTATTGATTTCGATGCGTGTTTGATTGCGTGCAAAATCGTTTTTATCTCTAAAAATAATTACTGCCAAGTTCTCTGATTTTTCTGTCCAGCCAACCAATTCGTTGTGGTTCATTTCAGGAATTACGTGATGCCAACACAATATTTTTGCGTTTTCATTTAACTGCTGGCGCAAGCGAATAGCAATGCCTTCGTTATAAGTAGTGCTATAAATTACAGGCAATTTATTTTTTAATTTTCCGGCAATAATTTTTGCTTCTTCTTGAATATTTTTTTCGTTTGTATCAATTAATTGAATGGCATTTTCTAATTCTTTCAAAAAATTATTTTTCAGTAATCCGAAAAAAGTTAGAATAAAAAATTGTTGTGTAAACGAGTAGCCTAAGCAAGTTCGTGGCGGCATTCCTCCCGGAATTATGATGTAATCTAATTGATTTTGTTTGGCGATTTCTGCTATTTTTCCTCCAGACGTAATGCACACAATTTTAGCATTTTTCTGAATGGCAGTTTCCATGCAATTCACAGTTTCTTCTGTGTTTCCGGAGTAAGAAGAAATAATAACGAGCGTATTTTTATCTACATAATTCGGAATAAAATATCCTTTAACAACTTGAACAGGAACCGAAATTTCCATTGCTACCAATTCGGAAACAATTGTTCCCCCAATACCAGAGCCGCCCAAACCGGAAATTACCACGTTTTTTATTTCGTGCGGAGCAACGGTTAATTTTATTTTTTTACCAATTTCTATCGCTTCTTGCAGTTGTTTGGAGAAGCCGGCAATCATATTTTTCATTCGCTTTTTATTTTAAGGAAGGTAAAAGTAATAAAAAATCAGAAATAACTTGATTTACTGTTTTTTGTTTAAAGTGCAGCAAAAGCAATGGTAGCAATACTCACTTTTGTGTTCGGGATTTTAAGTACTGTTTGTGCACAAGCTTCCAACGTAGAACCTGTTGTTACTACATCATCTACAATTAAAATATGTTTACCGATAATTGAAAAATTATTTTTTGTTTCGAAAATAGAGGAAACATTTTCCCAGCGTTTATAGCGCGATTTTTTTGTTTGACTTTCAGAAAAAGTAGTTCGAAAAATTATTTTTTCGGAGCATTCTATTTGCATTGATTTTGCAATTCCTTCTGCGAAAAGCGAACTTTGATTATAACCTCTTTTTTTCATTTTTTTTGGATGGAGAGGAACCGGAACAACCACATCAACATTTTTAAAAATAGCGGTTTCTTTAAGTTCAGAGCCATACATATTTCCTAATATTTTACCTATTTCTTTTTGCTTGTTGTATTTTAGTTGATGGATTAAACGTTGCACTTTTCCTTCTTTACTAAATGTAAACATGGCTGCTGCGGAAGCAATATTGGCTCTTCCCCAAAAAAGTTTTGCAACAGGATTGTCTGGCAGTTGATGGAAATTGGTTTGCGGAAGATTATATAAACAGTTAGTACAAATGCGATTTTCATTTTGCAACAAAATATTTTCGCAGGAAATGCAAACTGGAGGATAAATCAACGAAAAAAAATCTTTTAACATAAATTATAAAATCGAAAAAATGGAGCGGAACGAAAAAATTGTACTTTTGTAGGCTAAACGAAACAAACGTATAATAAATTATAAATCTGCTTTTTAACTTTAAAAAATATGGAGAACACACAAAATCCAATAGAGAAAAAACCGGAAGAACAAAAATCGAGAGATCGCGTGTTTATTATCATTATCATACTCCTTTTGTTTCTTTGCGGAATATTAGGATGGCAATATTGGGTTCAAAAAAATAGAGCAGATCAAGAAATTGTAGTTACCAAAACAATTACTGTTGAAAAGGATAATGTGAAAGCTGATTTATTGACTTTGCAAACAGATTATGCAGGGTTAAAAACTAATAATACTGCTTTGCAAGCGCAATTAGACAGTAAACGCGATACCATTGCGGCTTTGTTGGTTCAAGCCGAAAAGTACAAAGATGATGCATATATTATGTCGAGATTGCGCAAAGAAGCCAATACTTTACGAGAAATTATGAAAGGATATGTTGTTACGATTGACTCGTTAAATACATTAAATCAGCATTTAACGGTTGAGCGCGATCAAGCCAATCAAAATTTAAAATCTGAAAAAGGAAAAACGGAAGTATTAAATAAGGAAAATGAAAATTTGCAAACTGTTGTAAATACCGGTTCTATTTTACAAGCAAACGGAATTACAGCAGAAGCCGTTCACGAAAAATCGGGCGGAAAAAGAGAATCAGAAACATCTCATGCAAAGCGCACCGATAAAATAAAAGTAAGTTTTACCATTGCACAAAATAATATTTCTCGTACTGGAAACCGAGATATATATCTTCGGATTATTTCTCCTGACGGAAAAGAATTATCGCCAACAACAGATCAATCAAGTATGTTTGAATTTCAAGGCGGGAAAGGTTTTTTTGCCGGAAAACAATCTTTTAATTATCAAGATCAACAAATTAGTTTAACGATGTATGGAACCAGTAATGCGCCATTTGTGTCGGGAAAATATATTATTGATATTTATGCAGACAAAGCTGAAATAGGACAAACTACGCTTACGCTGAAGTAAAAAATATCAAAAGAAATTAACGTTGTGTTTAAAAAATCCGGTATTTATTTTATCGGATTTTTTTATTTTATCTTTGTTGTCGGTAATCGAAAATGAAAAAATCAAATAATAAATCTAAGCCACTTTTAATTTTTTATGTATTGGTGGCTTATGTTTTTGTGCAATTCGGCTGGTGGTCGTTTTTAATGGTGCAACAAACCAACGAAATTCATGCGCAAAAAGCAGAATTGATTATTTTAAAATCGAACGAAACGCCACAGCTTAATTCGGACGAACAAAAATTAGAAACAGATCTTCAGCGAAAATGGTGGATGATTGGTGGCGAAGGAAGTGTTTTTTTAATTTTGATGATTATCGGAATTTCGCGTGTTCAGAAAACTTTTATAGCGCAAACAGAACTTGCTAATCTTCAAAAAAACTTTTTGTTATCTGTTACTCATGAATTAAAATCGCCTATTGCATCATCAAAATTATTGCTTCAAACACTGCATAAAAGAGATTTACCGAAAGAGCAACAACACGAAATAATTTCGAATGCTATTGAAGATGTTGATCGATTAGATAATTTGGTGGAAAATATTTTGCTCGCTACCAATATCGAAAATCATGTGTTAGCGTTACACAAAGAAAAAATAAATTTTTCCGAATTATTGGATGAACTATTTCAAAAACTTTCTTCGATGTACAATACACATACGTTTGAAAAAAACTATGATTCAGAAATACTATTTTCAGCTGATAAAACAGCACTTTCTTCTATCGTATTAAATTTGGTGGAAAATGCTGTTAAATATTCGCCA
>DATLTG010000203.1:0-2791 GCA_035533735.1 Bacteroidia bacterium | reverse complement strand
TACAACCACCAACGTTGTTTTTTGTTGATCCTGTAACGGATTGCAGACAGTTAATTTCGTTTCGCCAACGCAGCACACCCAAAAATGCGAAGATGATTGCTTCTTTAAATTCTATTACCTTTTTTTCGGGTATTACAAATTTGTGCTGAGAATTAGCAATAATTCGTTGCATTAAAAAATTATTATACGCGCCACCTCCAGTTACCAAAACATTTTCTGCTTTTTCTTTTTCCAATGCTTTGGCAATTTGAATGGCAATATGCTCGTAAAACGTCCGAATTTTATCATTAACAGAAATTTTATACTTTTTCATTATTGGAAAAATATTTTTCAAAACCCATTCTTTTCCCAATGATTTAGGCTTATCGGAACTAATTTTATAAAAAAGGATTTGATTTAATTCCGCCAAAAGTGACTTATTTGTTTTCCCTGTTTTTCCGATTTTTCCTTTATCATCAAAAGGAATTTTAAGTTGTTCGCATAAATAATTTACAACAATATTTACAGGACAAATATCAAAAGCAATGCGTTTTTTATTTTTCTGAAACGACACATTTGCAATGCCTCCAAGGTTTAAACAAAAATCATATTCCGAAAAAAGAAGTGCATCTCCAATCGGAACCAATGGAGCACCTTGTCCGCCCAAAGCCACATCTAAACTTCTAAAATCGCAAATCACCGGAAAATTACAAGCAGCCGAAATTGCTGCTCCACTTCCCAACTGAAATGTTATTTTTTTATTTATTTGATGAAAAATAGTATGTCCGTGAGAAGCAATAAAATCTGGTTTTAAAAAATATTTTTTTGAAAAAGACTTTACCAAATTCCCTAAATAAGCTCCATATTCCACGTTTGTTAAAACCAAATCAAAAGCAGTTGCATTTTCAAGTTCAGAAAATTTTTTTTTCCAAACGCTTGTATAAGCAATAGTTTCCGCCTTTTCAAGAAAATAGTTCCACTTCCCATTTTCAACATTGAATCGGCAAAAAGCAATATCCACTCCATCTAAGGAAGTTCCCGACATTAAACCAATTACTTTATATTGTTGCTTCATTTTATGAATACAAGATTAATAAAATAAGTTAAACGAATAAATACTAAAAGCAAAAACCAACACTTTATCAATAGATAAAAAAACGCTCCACGCAGATAGATAACATATTTCAGTCTATTTGGAACACGTGAAACGCTTATTATTTTTACTTTTGACACATGTTTAAACGTCCATCACGCGCACTTACCGTTTCCATACATATTATAGTATGGTTATTGTTTGTTTCGTTTCCTTTTATGTTTGACACAGAATTGCTTTCGCACGGTAATTTTATTCAAAAAATGATATTAAACACCTTGGTTTTGGCAGCATTTTTTTACACCAACACTTTTTTGCTTATTCCAAAAATACTCGCACAAAAAAAAGTTTTCCTTTATCTTTTAATTACCATTTTATGTATTCTATTAGTGGTTATTTTGCAAGTGCGGATTGATTATTTTTTTCATGGCGAAAATTCAAAACACCATCATTCGCCTTACGTGTTACATTTTATTTTTGTATCAAAAGCTTTTTTGCTGGCTGTATTGATGCTCACTATAAGTGGCGGTTTAAAAATCACCAGCGAGTGGTTTAAAAGTGATCAAAAAAGAAGAGAAATGGAAAACGAAAAACTTTCATCGGAATTGTTGTTTTTAAAATCGCAAGTAAATCCTCACTTTTTATTTAATACACTTAATAATGTATATTCATTGGCTTACAAAAAATCAGAAGATGCACCCGTAGCTATTTTAAAATTAGCTGATTTAATGCGTTATATGTTATATGATTCAAACGATGAAAAAGTGCCTTTAGAAAAAGAAATCAGTTACATTCAAAATTACATAGATTTGCAAAAAATGCGGATTTCGAATGCTATAAAAATAAATTTTATTACTGAAGGCGACATGCAAAATAGAATGATTGAACCGATGTTATTAATCCCTTTTGTTGAAAACGCTTTTAAACACGGAGTTAGTTACCTCGAAAATTCATCTATCGACATTCTTTTAAAAGCTATTGAAAATGAACTTGTTTTTAGTGTCGATAATACAATCCCTTCAGTAAAAAATACAGACAAAGATAAAAATTCCGGCATTGGATTACAAAATGTAACTCGAAGATTAAAATTATTATATCCTAATAAACAAGAGCTTTTAATAAATGAATCGGCAACTAATTATTCTATTAAATTAAGCATTAATTTTAAATAAAATGATGAATTGCATAGCCATTGATGACGAACCTTTAGCACTTGATTTGCTGGAGGAATACATCAAAAAAATTCCATACTTAAAACTGCTTGGCAAGTTCAATAATGCGTTTGCAGCAATTGAGTTTTTGCAAAAAGAAAAAGTTGATTTATTGTTTTTAGATATTCAAATGCCTGACATCAATGGCATACAATTATTGAAGAGTTTAAAGCAGCCGCCAATAGTTGTATTTACCACCGCTTATGATAAATATGCCATTGATGGGTTTAATTTAGATGTTTTGGACTACTTGATAAAACCGATTCCTTTTGAACGATTTTTTAAAGCAGTAAACAAAGCGCAAGAATATCACTCGCAAAAAAATAATCTTTCATTGCAGATGGACAGTTTTGTAAACAAAGAAAAATTAGAACAACAATTTTTATTTGTAAAAGCAGATTACGAAATGGTAAAAATAAATTTTAAAGATATTTTATACATTGAAGGTTTGAAAGATTACATTAAAATTTATACCGGTGAAAAGCCAATATTGACACTACAAAGTTTA
>DATLTG010000202.1:0-6861 GCA_035533735.1 Bacteroidia bacterium | reverse complement strand
AAAGTACCTGAAGCAGAAGAGGTAAGTGTTGATATAGAAGCAATTGGTTGATGGTTAGGGGGTAAATACCACAAATATTCATCGTCTTGATAAGTGATAATATAAGGCGACCCTCCAATATTTGTAGAGTCTTGATAATTTTCTAAAAAATGTACCCGCAAAACATTTGAATACGTACCACTTGGAAGTTTTAATGTTCCATAACCATCTGCTGTAACGGTTGTGCTTCCTGACCTTAAATAAGGATAGCCGCCTGAGGTAAAAGTGGCAGCCCATGTGTCGGTGTAGGTATTGGAATACGTGAATGGAAAACGAAGATAATCTTCCGGATTTGAATACGAAATAACTGTACTTCCTTGTGCTATACCATAAGTTTGTTCAGCTGTTGAGGATACTTTCCAATATAAAACCGCGCCTGTAGACGAAAAAGCAATAGTTGAGGATGGAAAAGATGATCCGTAAGTGGTGGAAGATGGTGTAACCGCATTTGTTGTTGTTGTTGAAGTAGTAGTCATACTTGATAAATCCCACGTTTGGTTCGCTCCCGAACTTCCCGGAGCAATATAATTTGTAGCGTTGTTCGAAAAAATATCCCCAATAATAGGGCTTGTATTCGCTTCGGTTAATGTGGGTTGTGCGGCACTTGCCAATGCTGATAGCAAAGTTGCACTTAAAAATAAATTACGTAAAGTTGTTTTCATATTTAATGAGTTTAATTGGTTTACCTATCAAAAATAAGTTAATTTTTTCAATGAATAAGAAAAAACACAAAATTAGACGTTAGTAATAAGTATTTAGTAGCAAGTACTTAGTACTAAATACCTGATGCTAACTACTTTTAAATAGTAGCAATCACTTTTAATTCGATGGCGATGGGCGTTGGCAAACAATTTATTTCAACAGTTGTGCGGCAAGGTTGGTTGTCCTTAAAATATTCCGCATAAATGCGATTATAGATTTTAAAATCGTCTTTCATATTAGTCAGAAAAACGGTAACATCCACAATTTTATCCCAACTGCTTCCGGCATCTTCTAAAATATATTTAATGTTTTTAAAAACGCTGTGGCATTGTGTTTCTATATCGTACGAACTAATATTTCCATTGGCATCCAATTCTACTCCCGGAATTTTTGTATTTCCGCGTTCACGCGGACCAACTCCTGAAAGGAAAAGTAAATTACCAACTTTTCGTGCATGTGGGTATAAACCAACAGGTTCAGGGGCTTTAGAAGAATTTATTTTTGAATCGTTCATTATAATCAGACTGAAAATGAATATGCGAATGTAGTAAAAAGAAGCATAATCAAATTAAACTTAATTTGTACATTTGCGACATAATGGATTCAACCAGACAACAAAAAGTTTCGAGATTGATACAAAAGGAATTAGGCGAAGTTTTTTTGCTCGATTGTCGCAGCATTGTTGGAAATGTGCTTACTTCCGTAACTATGGTGCGCGTTAGTCCCGATTTATCTTCAGCCAAAGTTTACTTGAGTATTTTCGGAACAAAAACGCGTGAAGCATTGATGGAAAAAATTGTTGAATCCACGAAAGAAATTCGAAGAGCATTAGGAATGCGCATCGGAAAACAAGTTCGGATTATTCCGCAGCTTACTTTTTTTCTTGATGATTCTTTTGATTATGCCGAAAAAATAGATCTATTACTGAAAAAAAAATAAATCCCCGATGCATTACGATCCAATCAAACGCTCATTAGGCAACGTTTTCAATAAATCTCCTTTTCTAAGAAAATTATTTTACGCGCTGCTTGATTTATTATTGTTGCGCACGTGGCACGTTCACAAAGAATTTAAAAAATGGGCTAAAGGGAAAACGCAAACCGAGATTTTAGATGCCGGTTCCGGTTTCGGACAATATTCTTATTACATGGCGAAAATGAATCCGAAATGGAATATTTTATCTGTGGATGTAAAAGAAGAACAGATGGAAGATTGCAAGAATTTTTTTTCAAAAGTGGGCATTAAAAACGTGCAATTTCAAATTGCCGATTTAACTAAATTTCGCAAAGAAAATTTTTTCGATTTTGTTTTATCGGTAGATGTGATGGAACATATTTTAGAAGATGTAGAAGTATTTAAAAACTTTTGTTTCTCTTTAAAAAAAGGCGGAATGCTTTTAATTTCAACACCTTCTGATCAAGGCGGTTCTGGAATAAACGAAGAAAACGATACTTCTTTTATTGAAGAACACGTTCGCGATGGTTACAATATTAAAGCCATTGAAGAAAAATTAATTTCTGCCGGATTTACAAAAGTAGAAGCGCGTTATGCTTACGGAACTCCAGGAAAAATTTCATGGAAACTTTCTATGAAATATCCAATTCAAATGCTGGGTGTTTCAAAATTATTTTTCATCATGCTTCCTTTTTATTTTATAATTACATATCCATTTTCGTTTGTGTTAAATTATTTCGATACAATCGGAAATCACAAAACAGGAACGGGTTTGGTGGTGAAAGCGTGGAAATAAAAAGGTATTGCTATCAAAAATAATTTTTCTCCGAAAGGAGTTATTTTGACAAAACTAAAATTTTGAATCTTCCATTTTACATTGCTAAACGCTATTTGGTTTCCAAAAAATCGCACAACGCGATTAATATTATTTCGGGTATTTCTATTCTCGGAATTTGTATTGGAACAATGGCGCTTGTTATTGTGCTTTCTGCGTTTAACGGACTTTCTGATTTGGTAAAATCATTGTACAATTCGTTTGATCCCGACATTAATATTACGTTACATGAAGGAAAAACTTTTTCTGCCAATACTCCTGAATTTCAAAAATTAAAAAAAGCATTTTTTATTTCGTATTACACGGAAGTTTTAGAAGATAACGCATTGCTGAAAAGCAACAATCAACAGTGTTTAGCAACTATTAAAGGTGTGAGTGCGGAGTACGAAAAAATGACCGATTTCGATACGTTGATTCGCGAAGGACATTTTGAATTACAACAGAACCAGCAGTCATTTATCATTCCCGGCAAAGGCATCAGTTATCAACTAAATATCAATGGAAACGACAGTTATACGCCTGTTTCTATTTATGCACCTACGCGTGGCATCCATTCTTCCTTAGATCCGGAAGATGCTTTCAATAAAAAAATCACTTACGTTTCGGGCGTTTTTTCCATTAATGATGATTTTGATTATCAATATGTATTGGCACCACTCGCGTTTACGCAAGAATTATTTGGTTATAACGATGAAATCAGTTCGGTGGAATTGAGTTTAAAAAAAGGGACTAATCCCAAAATAGATCAAGCCGAAATTGAGAAAATTGTTGGCGATAAATACGATGTAAAAAATAGAGATCAGCAAAATGAATTGCTTTTTAAAACATTAAAATCAGAAAAATTATGGACGTTTATGATTCTCGTTTTTATACTTATTGTCGCTACTTTTAATGTAATTGGTTCGCTTACTATGTTGATTTTGGAAAAGAAAAAAGATATTTCCATTTTATGGAATATGGGCGCGAATGTAAAAACCATTCGAAGTATTTTTTTAATAGAAGGAATTTTAATCACTTTTATTGGTGCGATTTCCGGCATACTTTTAGGCGTACTTATTTGCTGGTTGCAATTACATTTTAAATTAATACGATTCGATCAAGGCTATGTTGTTGACGCTTATCCAGTTAGTATTCAACTAATGGATATTGCAAAAATTTTGGGCATTGTGATGATAATAGGATTTTTTGCAGCTTGGTATCCGGTTCGGATTTTTACCAAAAAATATTTGGAAAAAGGAAGTTAAAAGCGATTGAAAAATACGTACTAAAAATTTATTTTTTTAGTACCCAAGCTCCAGGATGTTCTGATCGAAAATTTGGCAAAGCATTTTCTGCTTCCTGTTGTGTAGCATAATTACCAAGACTTACCACGTTTAAGCCTTTTTCGTTTTTGCCAATAATTTCAGATGTAATGTTATTAGATTTTAATTTTTTTACCAAGCGTTGTGCATTTCCTAAAAAAGCAAAACAACCACCAATTATATGAAACGGTTTTTCTTGATTAGCTGCTGAAAAATCATTCGTTTTTTCAATTGGTTTTATCCGCACTAAAATACTTTCCGAATTATTATTTGTTAATTGCAATCTCGAAAATCCATTACTGTCAGCCTTTGAAAGATAAGAAGCCGCTGAAATATTTTTTTCGATTTTCATCGAAAAATTATTTTTTGAAGGAATATATTCTGCGGTTATTTTTTTAGTAAAAGGATTTAAACTGGCGTAATTGGTGTTTTGGAAAAAATTTGTTTTTATCGGCAACCAAATTAAAAGAGCCAATGCAGGAGCTGCAATCGCAATCGTTACATATTTTTTGAGCTGATTTTTTTTCGGACGATTTTCAATTGGAAGCCTGTCTTTAAATTTCCTCTCGATTTTTTGCTGATAATTTTCACGCGAAATAGCCGGAGAATAAAAATCCGTCATTCCAAAAGAATCGGTTAAATAATTAATGCTTTTATCCTGTTCAAACTGTAAATTTCCTTCGGCATCAGTAAAAAGCAAACCAACATTTTCAATCACAAATTTCTTTCCAAGTTGAAGCTCTTTTTTTACGTTTTCGACAAATGAAAAAATAATTTTTGTAGCTTCTTGAAAATTTATTTTTTCGCTACTGCAGATATAATCTGCCAAAAGTCCGTCATTGTTTTGCAAATTTTTATTGAAAACAATTTTTTTGGAAGGCGGCTCAAAAGTGTGTAAAATTGGGTGAACAGCAGCAGGTGCATAATTGGCAACAAAACCGCCAAGTGTAGGAACCACCACGCAATCGTGGTCGAATAATAAATCGCTTATGTGTTTTGAAATATCCACTGCTTTTTTATAACGGAATCAAAAATACGATTTTTTTGCTTGCTTTTACATTCAATTCGGAATTACCTTTCGGACAAACAATTATCTTTGTAAAACACCTTTTTTAATAAAAAAATTACTGAACCCTTTATGCAAGTAGATTCTTCTACCAAAAATATTATTTTCGATTTAGGTGGTGTTTTGTTGAATATTGATTATTCGCTTACGCAGAAAGCGTTTCAGGAAATAGGAATTGCTGATTTTGATGCTTTGTATTCGCAACTTCATCAAAGCAAAATTTTTGACGATTTTGAAAAGGGCATTCTTTCGGCTGCTGAATTTCGAACTGCTTTACGCGATATTTCGGGACAAAATTTAAAAGACAATCAAATTGATTTGGCTTGGAATGCGATGTTGTTAGATTTGCCGAAGCAACGGTTGGATTTGCTTGAAAAATTAGCAAAACGGTATCGGCTGTTTTTATTGAGCAATACCAACGAAATTCACATTGCTGCATTTTCAAAATATCTTGAAAAAACTTTCGGAAGACCTGATTTATCAACCTTTTTTGAAAAAGAATATTATTCCTACGAAATGAAAATGCGAAAACCAGATGTTGAAATTTATCATTTTGTTTTGAATGAACAACAACTCGTTCCGCAAGAAACGGTATTTATTGACGATTTATTTCACAATGCAAATGGCGCGAAAAAAGCAGGTTTAAAAACCATTCATCTGGAAAATCCGAAAACTATTTTGGACATTAAGTTTTTATAAAAAATCAGATATGAATTTCACTAAAAAACTAACCATAATTTTTCTGATTGCATTTAGCAATTTCTCAATTGGGCAGCAGCGAATAAAAGGAATAGACTATTCTTATTTTCAATTAAAAAATAAAAAAGATACGATTGATTTTGTAGTTGCAGACACTGCTTTTAATGCTGTTAAACCAATATTCTTGTTTTGCCAAGGTTCACAACCGATACCTTTATTCTTAGAAATTAAAGGACGAAATCCGTTCCCTTTGTCTCTCAGTAATTTTGACATAAATAAAATAGAAAAACACTATTACGTAGTGGAAATTTCTATGCCCAAAACCCCATTAATAGTTGGGTTCAACCATTTGGATAAATCGTATAACTATGTTCGTGATACCTCACAGGAAAACAGTTATTTGTCCGATTATCTTAAATCCAATTACCTTGATAATTATGTCCAAAGAGCCAATCAAGTTATCAACTATTTACGTCATCAAAAATGGGTAAATAAGCAGAAACTAATTGTAGCTGGTCATTCACAAGGTGCACAGGTTGCTGTGTGTATTGCAGCCTCAAATAAAAAAGTAACTAAGCTCGGACTTTTTGGCTACGACCCACATAACAGAATTGGTATTGAAATTCGACAGGCAAGAAAGGATGCTGAAAATGGTAAAATAACTTGGGCAGAAGCGGACAGCATTACATCAGCACAATATGAATTTTACAAAGAGGTTCAAAATAAAGATTCTGTTCAGAAATATCCTTCTTTAATAGGAGACAAATCTTTTTCACAAAGCACATTAGACAAATTGATAAATTTAAATATCCCTATTTATATCGCTTATGGAAGCAATGATATCATTGCAGATTTTTGTGATTTAATTCCTTTGTATTTTATCGAAAAACATAAAACGAATTTGACACGAATTCGCTATCCAAACCTTGGACATAATTTTTTCCCAATTGATAAAAATGGAAAAAGAGATTATTCGAGAGCACAATGGAAATTCGTGATGAATCAATTCGTTACGTGGACACTTAAATAAAAAGGGTAACCCAAGCCTTTATTTTTAGGAAGAAGTAATTTCTGTTTAATAATTATTTTTGACAATAAACTTTTTCATTGATTTTCAATACAAAAATTTATTGTAAGGATAGCGCTTTTCGTGCAGCTCTTTCACCATCGTATAAAGTGTTTGGCGTAAATTATCCAAGTTTTCTTTTTTAGTAGCAGAAATAAAAAGACAAGGCGCATTTAATTTTCCCATCCACGTTTTTTTC
>DATLTG010000201.1:0-4291 GCA_035533735.1 Bacteroidia bacterium | reverse complement strand
AATGTTTTTTAAATTTTTCATCTTGTTTATTTTTTTGGTTTGTATTTATTTTCTAAATTTATCGAGTATTCTGTTTAGTTCATAAGCTTCTTTTTCGGTGATGTGTGAAAACATTTTTTTCATTTCTTGCTTTTCTTCGTTTTCAATTTCATTTAATAAATTTAAGCCGCTTACGGTAATCAAAATATTTACCGAACGCCTATCTTCATTACAAACAACGCGTTTCAAAAATTTTTTTTGACGTAATTTTTCAACTAATCGAGAAGCATTTGAATTTTTATCAAGCATGCGTTCAATCAATAAATTTACAGAAGCAGGTTTTGGATATTGTCCGCGTAGAATACGCAAAATATTATATTGTTGTGGTGAAATTCCGAAAGGCTTAAAACGCTTGATAGAATTGTTATTTAACCAACTTCCAGTGAATAAAATATTCAGCAACATTTTGTGTTGTTCACTTTTAAATTTTGATTGTTTGATTTCTTTTTCCAATTCCATTTTAAATTCGATAATAAAATTCAAATTCGGATACAAATATAAGTATAAACATTATATGTATAGACATATAATTTTAAAAATATCAATATATATTTGATTATCAACACAATAAAAATAATATATCAATTAAAAAAGGACAAATTGATTGAGAAAATAAATAAAAAATATTTTTTTGACAGCTTTATTTTTACCTAAAATAAAATGCTATTTTTACACATCAGAAAAACACTAAATTATTAGTTGAATTATGCAGCAAACAGAACCAAAAATAGATATTGAGCAAGAGAAAAAAGAAATTCTAAAACGCTATCGTGGGTTATTGCGCGCGTCAAAACGCAGATTAGAAAAAGGCGATAAATTACTTATTCGCAAAGCCTTTGACATTGCTTTGGAAGCGCATAAAGATATGCGCAGAAAATCTGGTGAACCTTACATTTATCACCCAATTGCTGTTGCTGTTATTGCAGCCGAAGAAATTGGCTTGGGCACTACTTCCGTTGTTTGCGCGCTTTTACACGATGTGGTGGAAGATACCGATATGAGCTTAGAAGATATTCGCGGTTTATTTGGCGACAGAGTAACAAAAATTATTGACGGGTTGACAAAAATTTCGGGCGTTTTTGATCAAACTTCCTCTTTGCAAGCGGAAAATTTCAGAAAAATGCTACTTACTTTGTCGGACGATGTGCGAGTGATTTTAATAAAATTAGCAGATCGTTTACACAACATGCGAACACTCGATTCTATGATTCGAGAAAAGCAGTTAAAAATTGCCTCCGAAACGCTTTATTTATACGCTCCTTTGGCACATCGTTTAGGTTTAAATGCCATCAAAACAGAAATGGAAGATTTAGGATTAAAATATACCGAACCTGATGTTTTTGAATCCATTACTAAAAAATTAAAAGATACACAACCTGAACGCACACGTTTTATCAATAAATTTATAGTTCCGATAAAACATGAATTTGAAGAGCAAGGTTTAAAATTTAAAATAATTGGTCGTCCTAAATCCATTTATTCCATTTGGAATAAAATGAAAAAAAAGAATGTTCCATTTGAAGAAGTATATGATTTATTTGCTATTAGAGCGATTTTAAAAACAACCATTGAAAATGAAAAATCCGATTGTTGGCGCGCTTATTCTATTGTTACCGATTTTTATCATCCAAATCCTGACCGACTCAGAGATTGGATTTCAACTCCAAAAGCAAATGGTTATGAATCCCTGCATACTACCGTAATGGGACCAATGGGACGCTGGGTAGAAGTTCAAATTCGTACCGAACGAATGGACGATTTGGCAGAAAAAGGTTATGCTGCACATTGGAAATACAAAGAATCAGGTATTGAAACGCAATTGGATGAATGGATTCGTAGAATACGCGAGTTATTGGAAAGTCCAGAAGACAATGCAATGGACTTTATTGATGATTTTAAACTGAATTTATTCGCAGAAGAAATTTTTGTATTCACGCCAAAAGGAGAAATGAAATCACTTCCTGCAAATGCTACAGCACTTGATTTCGCTTTTGATATTCACACAAAAGTGGGCGAAAAATGTATCGGTGCAAAAGTTAATCACAAACTTGTTCCACTCAGTTACAAACTAAAAAGCGGAGATCAAGCCGAAATTATTACATCCAATAAACAAACAGTAAAAGAAGATTGGTTGCAATACGTTGTTACGGCTCGCGCAAAATCGAAAATTAAAAATGCGCTCAAAGAAGAAAAACGCAAAATTGCGATTGACGGAAAAGAAATTTTGGAGCGAAAATGTAATCACATAAAACTTGATTTTACTACTAAAAATATCAATGCATTGGTTAATTACTATAAATTACCAAGCAGTCAAGAACTTTATTACCGTGTTGCGAAAGGAAATATTGATTTGAAAATGCTGAAAAATTTCAGCAAAAACATAGATAAACAACATCTATTACCTTTAGTTAAAAAAACCGAAAACACGCTGGAGCAATTGGTAACTAATGCTCGTGGCAAATCAGACATGTTGGTATTGGGCGAAAACATGCAAAAAATTGATTACAAATTATCTCCTTGCTGTACGCCAATTCCGGGTGATGACGTTTTTGGATTTATAACTGTTGGCGAAGGCATAAAAATTCATCGTGTAAATTGTCCGAATGCCATTCAGTTAATGTCGAATTATGCCTATCGAATTGTGAAAGCAAAATGGACCAGCCAGGAATTAATTTCTTTCCTAGCCGGGATAAAAATTACCGGAATTGATGAAGTAGGAATTGTAAATAACATTACAAAAATTATTTCGAATGAGTTGAACGTAAATATGCGCTCCATTAGTTTCGACTCGAATGACGGAACTTTCGAAGGAACTGTTATGGCTTTTGTGCACGATACCACTCATCTTACAGCTTTGATAAAAAAATTATCAAAAGTAAATGGCGTATTACAAGTTACAAGGATTGATAGTAATCAATAATAATTAAAAATGGAGAAGTCAAAAATATTAAATTTTAACTTCGTGTATGCAATGAATGGGAATAATAACCCCTTTTTTCAGCACAATACGATTATCCGTTACTGCCCAAATAGTGGTTTCTACTTCTTTTAAGCCGCTTACATCTTCAAAAATAATTTTTATTTTTCCGTGCTCCATATTTCCTAATTTGGCTGCGCGTTGCAATTCGTGCCAACGATGTTTAACACTATCAGCAGAAGGCAATACTTCACGCTGATTAAATTTCAGTTCCGAAATTTTTTCTTTTTCGATTGCTTGAGGAATGGTTTCAGTTGTTTCCATACATAAAGATTATGAGATGAAACTTAATTTTAAATTTTATTTAAAAAGAAAAACTTGTTTCTTGAACGGAATGTAAAAAATTAAGTTTCGTTTAAAATTAAAAAGCATATCCCATTTCACAAACTCCATTTTATGAACAAAACAATCTCACATAATTCTAAGAATTCCCTCATTTTCAACAAAGTGTGATATTTTTTTGTCAAAATTTGGTAAATCCAATCCATTTTATATATATATTTGTGAAAAATATTATTTCAGCTATGAAAAAAATAATTTTTATCCTTGTTTCTGTCTTCCTTCTTTCGGCAACAACAAAAGCTGCTGTTATGGTTTTGGAAGGTAAATACCAAAGCAAAAACTTATATATTCAGAATGGATATGCTTCTTCCGGAGTTGGTTTTTGTACGTATCAAGTTACAGTAAACGGTCAAGTTACTACAGCCGAAGTAAATTCCAGTGCTTTTGAAATTGATTTTTCACAATTACAATTAGTTCCAGGGACACCTGTTGTAATTAAAATTATGCATAAAGATGGATGTAGCCCAAAAGTATTAAATCCAGATGCTATTAATCCAAAATCAACTTATACAGTTAGCACAATTACAATTGATAACTCAGGACTTCTAAAATGGACAACCACTAACGAATCTGGATCATTGCCTTATATCGTTGAAGAATTTCGTTGGAACAAATGGGTTTATGCTGGAGAAGTTCAAGGTATTGGCACTGCAGGAAGTCATGATTATGCATTTCAGTGCGTTCCACATTCTGGTCAAAACAGGTTTCGTATAAAACAAATTGGATTTACTGGAGAACCTCGCTATTCAGATGCAGTTACAATGAATTCTGATATAGCTAAAGTTACTTATTCATGTGTTAAAGATAAAGTTATTGAATTTTCAGCGGCAACTGCATTTGAAGTCTATGATTATTACGGAACAGTCGTAAAAAAAGGCTTTGGCAAAGATTTACCTATCGACAACTTAAACAAAGGCAAGTATTTTTTGTGTT
>DATLTG010000200.1:0-2627 GCA_035533735.1 Bacteroidia bacterium | reverse complement strand
TTGATCACCAAAACGTTCTTTTGCTTTGTCAATTTCTTTCTGAATTTTAGCTTCAATTTTCGCTACGTGATCTTCAATCAGCACATCCGCGCGATATCTTTTTTTACTGTCTTTGTTATCAATTAACGGATCGTTAAACGCATCAATGTGTCCGGAAGCCTTCCAAGTAGTAGGATGCATAAAAATTGCTGCATCAATGCCAACAATATTTTCGTGGATATGCACCATTGATTTCCACCAATATTCGCGAATGTTTTTTTTCAATTCTGCGCCATACTGACCGTAATCGTAAACGGCACTTAAGCCATCGTAAATTTCGCTGCTCGGAAAAACAAATCCGTATTCTTTTGCGTGCGAAATAATGTTTTTAAAAAGATCTTCGTTATTTGCCATACCGCAAAAATAGAAATATTTGCACGTTCTTTCGCATTGATTTTAAAGAGTATGAA
This sequence comes from Bacteroidia bacterium, assembly GCA_035533735.1. Classification (GTDB taxonomy): domain Bacteria; phylum Bacteroidota; class Bacteroidia; order DATLTG01; family DATLTG01; genus DATLTG01. The sequence goes on along the minus strand of DATLTG010000200.1, from coordinate 2,178 downwards.
AAATTATTTTTTAGGAATTCGTTTAAATAAAATATACGAATAAATTGTTGGAACAACTACAATTATAGCGATATAGGTTATAAATAAAGCTTCGGATAAAGCAATAAAAAACGAAATCAATAATAGAATAATAGAGGCTGCTACCCATAATTTTCCAGCAAAACGATGTGTAACTGTCCAAACATCTTCGTTGGCAAGTGTCCAAGGTGTGCGAATGCCGATAAAATAATTATGTCGGATACTTCCCAAATAATTACCGAAAACCAATAGAAATAAAATAACAACATAATCAATTAAATTACTTGTGTTGAGTTTATGAAGCGCATAAAAAGCAGTGATGAAAAACAAAATCAGTATAAAAAGTTGTAAAACCAATTGTATGATTTTGTATTTATGTGGATATAACGAAAAGTTTTTTCCCGAAGGATCTATTTTCGGAAGCGCTATAAATAAAAGGTAAATCAAAACGTTAATGCAAGGCAATAATAACAAACCAAAAGTTTTTCCGCTAAATCCATCGGCTTCGCCTTTTAAATTAAAATGAGTAGGAATTTGTGCTGGAAATTGATTCCAATACAAAATAATAAATACAAAAGGAACGATTAGAATTAACCAAATCAGTCCGTTTTTTTTGAGTGTTGCTGTTAAGTTCATAGTTTTATTTTTAAATTATTTTTTCGATTTATTTTTTGCTTGCGCGATGTCCATTGTCCATTTTACAACATCATCAAAAACGGTTGTATTTAACGAATAAGTAATAAACTGTCCTTCTTTTACCGAAATCACAATGTCGGCTTGTCGCAAAATATCTAAATGATGAGAAATACTTGGTTTACTAATTGTGAAGGCATCGGCAATTTCACCGGCAGTCATGTCTTTTTTTCGCAACAGCTCTATTATCTTTCTCCTTGTTGGATCCCCTAAAGCTTTGAATAATAAATTCATTGTTTTGTAATTAAATATTTAGGCAAATGTCTAAATACATTTTGAATTGACAAAATTTTTTCGAGAAAATTTTTTTAAAAGAACTATTTTTGTGAAACGAAAATATAAAACAGCATAGATGAAAACCATTGATGATTATAATTTTTCAGGAAAAAAAGCCTTAGTGCGCGTAGATTTTAATGTGCCTTTAGATGCTCAATTTCAAATTACGGACGATACGCGCATTCGTGCAGCTATTCCAACAATAAAAAAAATTTTAAAAGATGGAGGAGCCGTTATTTTAATGTCGCATTTAGGTCGCCCAAAAGATATTCCGGAAGAAAAATTTTCGTTGAAACATATTGTGGCGCATGTTTCCGAATTGCTTGGTATTCCTGTAAAATTTGCAACTAATTGTTTGGGAGCAGCTACCAAAAAAATGGCAGAAGATTTAAAAAGTGGCGAAGTTTTATTGCTTGAAAATTTACGATTTTATAAACAAGAACAAGCAGGAACAGAATCTTTTGCGCAAGAATTAGCTTCGTACGGAGATGTTTATGTAAATGATGCTTTTGGAACGGCACATCGCGCACATGCTTCCACAGCAATTATCGCAAAGTTTTTTACGAATAAAATGTTTGGTTATGTAATGGCGGGAGAATTAGCGAGCATCAATAAAGTATTAAATCATGCTGAAAAACCATTAACAGCCATTATTGGCGGAGCAAAAGTTTCAGGAAAAATTTTAATCATCACCAAATTATTGGATAAAATTAATCACTTAATTATTGGTGGCGGAATGGCTTATACTTTTGTAAAAGCACAAGGTGGAAACGTTGGTAGCTCTTTGGTAGAAGATGATAAATTAGATATTGCAAAAAATATTCTGGCAGAAGCAAAAAAGAAAAATGTACAAATTCATATTCCAGAAGATACCATTATTGCGGATACATTTTCGAACGAAGCTAACATCAAACAGTGCGATATTAAAAACATTCCGGATGGTTGGTTGGGTTTGGATATTGGTTCGGAAACAATAAAAAAATACGAAGTTGTAATTGCCCAATCGAAAACCATTATGTGGAACGGACCAATGGGCGTTTTCGAAATGAGTAATTTTGAAAAAGGAACGAAAGCCATCGCGGAAGCCATTGTGAAAGCAACGGAAAAAGGTGCGTATTCATTAATTGGTGGCGGAGATTCCGTAGCTGCTATTAATAAATATAAATTAGCAGACAAAGTAAGTTATGTTTC
>DATLTG010000199.1:0-3245 GCA_035533735.1 Bacteroidia bacterium | reverse complement strand
ATAATTAGCTTGATTTTGTTGATAATCTTGGTATTTATTTTGCAATTCTTTTTGCATAGAAACAACTTGTGCTTGAAGTTGATTGTAATAATCTTGCGCAGCTTTTTTTGCAGCTAACGATTCGGGCATTACTGCCAATAAAGAATCAATGCTGATGTGCGCTATTTTTTGGGCGTTTACTTGGATACTTGTTGCCAACAAAACGATGGCTAAAACAGTTGTTTTAATTACTTTTTTCATTTTATGATTGGTTTAAGATTTTAGGGATTATGATTTATTGTTTAACGTTTATTTGCGCCAGGTTTATAGCCCATTGATTCTAATACTTCATCGCTTTTATCATATTTTTCGGAAGTATATAGCATTGTTAAATCGCTTGATTTATCAAATATAACTGCATAATTATCTTTTTCAGCCAACGCTTTTACCGCGTTATACACTTTATCTTGAATCGGTTTTACTAAATCTTCTCGTTTTTTAAATAAATCTCCACCCACTCCAAAACGTTGTTTTTGCAAATCTTTCACTGCTTTTTCTTTTGTTTCAATTTCTTCTTGACGTTTCTTTTTCATATCCTCAGTGAGTAAAATTTGATCCGCTTGATAGGCTTTATACAATTTATCAATGTCTGTATATTTTGCTTCAATTTCTTTTTGCCATCCAACTGAAATTTTATCCAATTGATCTTGCGCAGCTTTATATTCAGGAATATTAGAAAGAATATATTGTGTGTCAACGTAAGCGAAACGCTGCGCGGATGAAAGAGCAGCCGTACCGAAAATTAATCCGAAAATCAATGCTAATTTTTTCATGGTTTCTTTTTTTTAGTTTTTAATTTTTTCGGTTCATCAAAAACCGTGCGAAATTACAATTTTTTTTAAAGTTCGCCCATTGATGTTCCAATTGTAAACTCGAATTGTGATTTTTGCATTGTTGGTGCAGATGGTACATTGTCTAATCTCCATCCATAATCAAACCCAAGTAATCCGAACATTGGAAGGAAGATACGAACACCAACACCTGCTGAACGATAAACACTAAATGGATCGAACTGTTGAAAAGTCATCCATGTATTTCCAGCATCGGCAAAAGCCAAAACATACACTGTTGCTTGTGGATTAAGTGAAATCGGATAATGTAATTCCATTGAATATTTACAAATCATAGCAGCTCCAGTTGTTGGCGAAAGTGATTGATCGTCATACCCTCTTAGTGCTATAATCTCTCTTCCATCAATATTGTAACCTGTTAACCCACTACCTCCTAAATAAAATCGTTGAAAAGGGGATAGCCCAATTTGGCTATTATACATTCCTAAAAATCCAAAACCAGCACGTGCATTGAATACTAAATTATGCGCCTCTTTTCCCTCAGGTGCTCGAAGTTTGGTAAGTGGAGTGAACCAAGATACTGTAAACTTATATTTTTGATATTCTACAAATTTGAATTTTTGAGCAGCTGTTTCTGCCGAATAATCTGTATTTGGAGAAAATGCTGAGTAAGGAGGAGTCCATTGTCCTGACAATGTTATTTGTGATCCGCTACTCGTAAAAATAGGACGGTCAATTGAATTTCTGGACAAAGCCAATTTATAGCTTAAATTATAAGAAATTCCACTGCTATAAGAAAACACAGAAGCATAATTATTCAAAATATATTTTTGCAATGCTACTTCTTGATACAACGTAAAATAATCGTCCGGAAATTTAAGTCGCTTTCCAAGTCCAATAGATAATCCATTGATAGTGATATCTGCTCGAGCAGGATTTGCTTCTGTAACTCCATTTACGACAATTGTTTTTGGATTACCATTCGATTGAATAGAATGATAAATACTAACAGTAAGCGAATTCGGCTTTCTTCCTCCTAGCCAAGGTTCAGTAAAAGAAGCATTGTAAGATTGATAGTTTATACCATTAGCTTGAGCCTGTAAACTTAATTTTTGTCCATCTCCTGAAGGTAAAGGTCGCCAAGCATCTCCATGAAAAAAATTACGTGCAGAAAAATTATTAAATGTAAGTCCTACTGTTCCTACAATTGTTCCAGCCCCCCAACCTCCTGAGAGAGATATTTGGTCGGATGGTTTTTCAACCACGCCATAATTAATATCCACTGTTCCATCTGCTTGGTGCGGAATAGGCGTAACAGTCATTTTTTCTGGATCAAAAAAACCTAATTGTGCCAATTCACGTTGTGTGCGCATTACATCTGAACGTCTAAATAATTGTCCTGGTTTAGTACGAATTTCGCGGTAAATTACCCGGTCATTTGTTTTTGTATTTCCGGTAACAGTAACCTTATTTACAATAGCTTGTTTCCCTTCATAAATATGCATTTCAAGATCAATGGAATCATTTTGAACATTTACTTCAACAGGTGTAACTTGGAAAAATAAATATCCATTGTCCATATAAAGCGAACTTACATCAGTTCCATTCGGATTCATTGTTAATCTATCGTTCAATAAAGATTGATTGTAAACATCTCCTTTTTTAATACCTAATACCGATGAAAGTGTTTTATCGGAGTATTTTGAATTACCTATCCAAGTAATGTTTCTGAAATAATATTTGCCACCTTCATTAATGTTAATAACAATATTAACCAAATTTTCACCCACTTTATATACTGAATCTTTTACAATTTTTGCATCACGATAACCGATAGCATTATAGGCATCTATAATATTACCTTCGTCCTTTTTTAAATTATCAACCAAATATTTAGAACTATTGAATACGTTATACCAACGCTTTTGCTTGGTATCCTTCATCGCATGTCTTAGTTTACGAGCACTAAGCGCCTTATTGCCATAAAAAACGATATTTTTAATTTTTATTTTCTGACCTTTATCTACATTTATATATAAAATAACTCCTGTACTTATACCTCCTGCAATGTGATTTTCGTCTTTCGGTTTTTGATGATGTTCCTGATCGCCTTCTTGTCCTTGTCCATATTGATTTCCATGTCCATTGACATTTCCTTCGTTTTTTGGTTTTGTAGCATTATCCGATTCTGCTCCACCTCTTACTAAAGTAGAATCTGTAACTTCTTTAACGGATACTTTTGCATTCATAAATCCTTTATCCTTAAAATGATCTTTCACCGTATTAATAATATTTGCAATTAAATAGTCGGTTACTACTTTTCCGCGTACCAATTTTAGTTTATCGCGCAAATCATCTGCTTCCGATTTTTTTAAACCGGTAAAAGTAAATTTCGATAAGCGTGGACGTTCTACA
>DATLTG010000198.1:0-5169 GCA_035533735.1 Bacteroidia bacterium | reverse complement strand
TTAGGAAAAAAAGTATCGCCATCAAATTGGTGAAAAATATGTGTGAAATAAATTTTTTGAGCAATTGTCATTGATTGATTAAAAATTTCCGCACCGCCAATAATAAAAATTTCTTTTTGATGATCTGCTTTTTTGATAGCTTCTTCCAATGAATTTACTACAATGCAACCATTTGCCGTAAAATTTTTATTTCGAGTAATAATTATTGAAACTCTTCCTGGTAAAGGGCGACCGATGGATTCAAAAGTTTTTCGTCCCATAATAATGGTGTGACCCATTGTGATTTTTTTAAAATGCTGTAAATCGGCAGGTAAATGCCAAATAAGTTGATTGTTTTTTCCGATAACATTATTTTCAGAAGCTGCAACGATGATAGAAATTAACATTTTAAAAATTATTTTTTGAAACGAAAAAAATATTAAATAGCCACCGCTGCTTTAATGTGAGGATGCGGATCGTAACCTTCTAACGTAAAATCTTCAAATTTAAAATCAAAAATATTGCTAATCCAAGGATTTATTTTTAATGTTGGAAGTGGTCTAAAATCCCGACTTAGCTGCAATTTAGTTTGTTCGATATGATTGGAATATAAATGTGCATCGCCAAAAGTGTGAATAAAATCGCCTGGTTTCAAACCGCAAACTTGCGCCATCATCATTGTAAAAAGTGCGTAAGAAGCAATGTTGAAAGGTACTCCCAAAAAAATATCTGCACTGCGTTGATACAATTGACAAGATAATTTTCCATCAGCTACATAAAATTGAAAGAATGCGTGACAAGGAGGCAAAGCCATTTTTTCTATTTCACCCACATTCCAAGCACTTACAATCATTCTTCTGGAATCAGGATTTGTTTTTAATTGATGCACAACTTGCGAAATTTGATCAATGTGTTTTCCGTCAGTTGCATTCCAAGAACGCCATTGATAACCGTAAACCGGACCGAGATTTCCATCTTTATCTGCCCATTCATCCCAAATGGAAACACCATTATCTTTTAAAAACTGAATATTTGTATCGCCTTTTAAAAACCAAAGCAATTCATATATAATAGAACGGATGTGTACTTTTTTTGTAGTAAGAAGTGGAAATCCTTTTTGTAAATCGAAACGCATTTGATAGCCGAAAACACTTGTTGTTCCTGTTCCTGTGCGATCGTTTTTTTTAGTGCCATTTTCCAGCACATGACGCATCAAATCGTGGTACTGTTTCATCTTATATTAAGATTTTTTTCGGTTACTCAATTCATCGCGTATGCGAGATGCTTTTTCATAAGCTTCTTCGGCAAGTGCTTTTGTTAAAAGAGCTTGAAGTTCTTCAGCAGTTTTTTTACGCAAATCATTTTCATCTTTTACACTGGAAGTTTTTTCTTTTTCCTTAGTTTCTTCCGGAGCTGTTCCCGCTTCACCTTCCAATAAAATACCTGCTGAAGATAATATAAATTCGTATGTATAAACAGGACATTGAAACCTTACTGCTAAAGCAATTGCATCGGAAGTTCGAGCGTCAATTTCAACTTCTTTTTCGGCACTTTGGCAAATTAATTTTGCAAAGAAAATTCCTTCTACTAAATTGTAAATGATTACTTCTTTCAGTTCAATTTCAAAGGTGTCGGCAAAACTTTTGAATAAATCGTGCGTCAAAGGGCGACTTGGAGTCATCTTTTCCAATTCAATGGCAATTGCTTGTGCTTCAAAAGCTCCTATTATAATTGGTAATCTTCGTTTTCCTTTTGCCTCTCCAAGCACCAACGCATAAGCTCCCGATTGTGTTTGGCTGTATGATAATCCGACAATTTCAATTTTTATTTTTTTCATTCAATGCTCGAAAAAAAAATTTTCGTGTGATTTTTAGAATTCTAATTTAATAATTTATTTTTGAATAAAACTTATCCGTGTGAAGCTTTTAATTGTTTTACGGCTTCAATTAATTTGGGAACAACCTGAAAAGCATCTCCAACAATTCCGTAATCAGCAGCTTTAAAGAAAGGTGCTTCAGGATCTATATTAATAACAACAATTACTTTTGACGAACTTACGCCAGCCAAATGTTGAATAGCACCCGAAATTCCAATAGCCATATATAAATTAGGACCAATCGTGATTCCTGTTTGTCCAACGTGTTCGTGATGAGGTCTCCAACCCATATCAGCAACCGGCTTAGAACAAGCTGTAGCTGCGCCAAGTACTTCCGCTAATTCTTCAATCATTCCCCAATTTTCTGGTCCTTTTAAACCGCGCCCTGCTGAAACAACTAATTCTGCTTCTGTTAAAGCAATTTTTCCGGAAGTTTTTTTAATTTCTTTGGATACTGAAAGGAAATCTTTTTGATTTAAAGTAGGCGAAAATTCTTCAATAGTTGGTGTTGTAACATTTTCAATTACGTTATAAGAATTTGGCGTAAGTGCAATTACTTTAACATCAGCAGCAATAGTTACATCTACAAAACCTTTACCTGAAAAACATTTTTTCTTCACTGTAAAAGGATTGGTTGAAGAAGGTAAACTTACTACACCAGAAACAATTCCGGCATTTAGTTTTATGGATATTCTGGAAGCAATTGATTTTCCGGAATATGTATTTGAAATAATTACGACTGACACATTTTCTTTTTTTGCTGCTTCTGCTAAAATGGAAGTATAAGCCGCAGGAATTAATGAATTTAACTTGTCGTTTTTAACAAGCATTATTTTTGAAGCACCGTATTTTCCGAGTAGTTGTAAATCTGCATCAGCAACATTCCCAATATTTACAGCGGTTACGGTAGTGTTGAGTTGTTTGGCAATTTCATGAGCGTAGGAAACCGCTTCATAAGTTGATTTTTTAAATTTTCCATCCCAATTTTCGGAGAATACTAATACTGACATACAATAATTCGTTTTAAATGATTAAAAAAATATTTTTAAAAAACTTTTGCCTCATTATGTAAAAGACTGATTAATTCTGCCGGATTATCTGCAGAAACTAATTTACAAGCCGCTTTTGCGGGAGGTGAAGAATAATTTATAAAAGCTGTGTTGGCAGTAGTTCCGCTTGGTTCAACAACTTGCAAAGGTTTTGTTCTGGCTGTCATAATTCCACGCATATTCGGAATTCTCGGTTCAGCCATTCCTTTTTGAGCACTTGCTACAAAAGGAAGTGAAGTAGTTAATACTTCTTTTCCTCCGTCAATTTCTCTTTCTAATAAAGCTTCTGTGCCGTTAATATCTAATTTTACAGCAACCGAAACAGAAGGAATTTCTAATAATTCGGCTAACATGCCAGCTACTAATCCGCTGTTATAATCAATGGATTCGCGACCGGTAAGAATGATATCGTATTGATTTTTTTTCGCTACTTCTGCAATTTGCGAAGCTACAAAAAAAGCATCCAAAGGTTCTGCGTTTATACGGATGGCATCATCTGCGCCAATAGCAAGTGCTTTGCGAATATTTGCTTCGGTGGAAACCAATCCTACATTAATAACAGTAACCGTTCCACCTAAACTTTCCTTTAATTCTAATGCGCGCGTAAGTGCAATTTCATCGTAAGGATTGATGATATATTGAACACCTGCGCTGTTAAAGGATTTATTATCGGCAGAAAAAGTAATTTTTGTAGTGGTGTCGGGAACATTGCTTATGCAAACTAAAATCTTCATAATAATTTAAAATTTATTTTTCGTTTCAACTCGTATTAAAAATAAAAATGCGAATTTAGCAAAAACATTTTAAAATAAACAGTTCTTAAAAATCTAAAAATATGTTTTCGAAAACAAGTAAAATTGGCGTTGTTGGTTCGGGTGCGATGGGAAGCGGAATTGCTCAAGTAGCGGCAAGTTCTGGGCATCAAGTAATTATATACGATAGCAATGCGGAGGCACTTGAAAAAGCAAAAAATAATTTACAAACAATTCTTGTAAAATTAGTTGATAAATCGAAAATTACTTCCGCAGAATCAGCAGCAATTACTAAACGGACAATTTATGCGAAAGATATTTCAGCATTTAAAGATTGTTCATTAATCATAGAAGCGATAGTTGAGAATTTAGGGGTTAAACAAAGTGTATTTTCTGAATTAGAAAAACACGTTTCGGACGATTGCATTTTAGCAACTAATACTTCTTCGCTTTCTATTACGTCTATTGCGGCAGCTTGCCGTATTCCGGAAAGGGTAATTGGAATTCATTTTTTTAATCCGGCACCTTTAATGCCATTGGTCGAAATTATTCCGGCATTGACTACAAATCCAAGTGTTACTGAAAATGCGAGACAATTAATTGACAGTTGGAAAAAAATAACTGTTGTTGCCAAAGATACTCCCGGATTTATTGTTAATCGTGTAGCACGCAGCTTTTATGGAGAATCTATTCGTATTTATGAAGAAGGATTGGCTGATTTTGCAACTATTGATTGGGCGATGAAAGAAATTGGCGGCTTTAAAATGGGACCTTTTGAGTTAATGGATTTTATCGGAAATGATATAAATTATAAAGTTACCGAAACAGTTTGGGAACAATTTTTTTACGAACCTCGCTTCAAACCTTCTTTCACACAAAAACGTTTGTTTGAAGCAAAATTTTTCGGACGCAAATCGGGGAGAGGCTATTATAATTATTCGACAAACGCAACAATGCCAAATCCTGTAAAAGATATGGAACTTGGAAAAAAAATTTTTCAACGTGTAATTTCGATGTTGATTAACGAAGCCATTGATTCACTTTATTTGCAATTAGCAAGTAAAGATGATTTAGATTTAGCTATGACAAAAGGCGTTAATTATCCGAAAGGATTATTGAAATGGGCAGATGAAATAGGCTTAGAAAATTGTTTGAAAACGCTTCTTGATTTACAAAATAATTATGGCGAAGATCGCTACCGACCAAGTATTTTGTTGAAGAAAATGGTGAATGAAAAAAAGCTATTTTTTTAAAATGAACAAATTTTAAAAAATATTTTATAAAAAAAGCGAACCGATTGGTTCGCTTTTTTGAAGTTGTGTATTGTTATCTTATGAGAGTCAAATAACCTTTTTCTACATATTGTTTTCCATCAAAGCCCATTGCTTTGATAAGATAATAATAAGTTCCGGCAGGCACTTCAACTCCTCCTGTTGTTCTTCCGTCCCAGCCACCGTTTAAGGTATTCCATTCGTATAATTTAATTCCCCAACGGTCAAATATTTCTGCATCA
>DATLTG010000197.1:0-4467 GCA_035533735.1 Bacteroidia bacterium | reverse complement strand
GCTTCTTTTAGTGAAAAAGCAGATGCAGCAACGTATTTAAGTTCGTTAGATACGCAAACGGCATCTAATATAAAAGCAGCTTCAAGTGAATCGAATAACAATCAAAATGTTGCCGTTAATAATACAAATGCAAATTCAGTAAATGCTCCAACAGGAACTTCAAATTCAAATGAAAATAATTCAACTGCAGCTAATAATGTGGCAACTAATTCGCAGAAAAATGCTTCCAAAAATAATTCCAATAATAATCAAACTGGAACAAATAATTTAACTGCTAATTCAAATCATGCAAATAATACTAATACTTCAACTGATAATTCAACTGTAAATAATTCGACAGCAAATAATACAAATAACACAACTCAAAATACAACTACTATTTCTTTGACAGATACTTTTGAAGCTTCGCAAACACCTGTTTATTCTGCCAATAATCCAATTCCAATAAATCCGCCTTTGCCAAATGGAGTTTATTTTAAAGTGCAAGTAGGAGCATTCAGAAATAAAATTTCACAAGATTTATTTAAAGGAATGAAACCTGTAATCGGTGAAACTACTCCACAAGGATTTATTCGTTATTCAGCCGGAATGTTTACTGCAACTGACAAAGCCAATGATGCAAAAAATAAAATTGTAGCAATGGGTTACAAAGATGCTTTTGTGGTGGCATTTATAAATGGAAAAAGAGTTTCGATGGATAAAGCATTGGCGGCATTAAATCAGCCAATAACAGCAAATAATAACAATCAAAATGCAACTAATTCTCAAAATAATATTGCTGAAAATGCTTCAAATGCTGCTGTTTCAACAGATGTAGTGCAAGTGAAAGGATTGTTTTATACTGTTCAAGTGGGAGTTTATTTAAGACCAGTTGCTGCATCTCGTTTGTTTAATATTCAACCTTTGTATAGCGAAAAAACAGCCAATGGTTTTATTCGTTACAACAGCGGCATTTTTAACGATTTTGATAAAGCAACAGCTGCCAAAAATATAATTGTGAATATTGGAATTAAAGATGCTTTTGTAACGGCTTATTACAACGGAAAACGTATAAATCCTGATAAAGCAAAAGCATTGATAATTGCCGGAAGTGCTCAATATACAAGCGATGCAAATGTAAATGAAATGCCAAATCAAAGCAATCAAGCAAATGTACAATCGCAACAACAAACTGAAAATCAAACTTCAGTTGTAACGCAGCCAACTACTAATCCGGTAACGCAAACAACAACTTCTACTAATACAACAAATACTAATAATAGCACTTTGAGAACAACAACATCCGATAATAAAGTGGTTTTTAAAGTGCAAATTGGAGCGTACAAAAATCAAATTCCGCTTGAAATCGCAAATAAATTTTTAACACTTGGAGGTGATGGAGTTAAAACAAATGTAGATGAAAATGGAATTACCATTTATACTACAGGAAGTTTTTCTGCTTTTAATGATGCCGAACAATTGAAAAATAAAATTGTAACCGAAGGAATTCCGGATGCGTTTGTAACAGCTTTTAGTAATGGAAAAAAAATTACGTTAGATGAAGCTCAAAAATTAATTCACTAAAATAAAATTAATGCGCTATTCAAAAATAATTTTTCTGCTATTGATTTTTTCTACACTTTTTTATAAAAAAAGTAATGCGCAGCAAAATTTTTTTGACCCTTCTCCCACATTTAACAAACAGCGTTTTACAGGTGTGATGATTACGGAAGGAATTATTTATACCGCTACTATGATAGGCTTGAGCAGGATTTGGTATAAAAAATATCCGCATTCTCCTTTTCATTTTTTTAACGATGATGGAGAATGGCAACAAATGGATAAAATGGGACATTTTACTACTTCATATACTGTTGGCAGATTAGGTATGGAAGCTTTGCGTTGGAGTGGAGTGGGTAATCAGCAATCTATTTGGTATGGTGGTAGTTTAGGTTTACTTTTTTTGGCAACTGTTGAAGTAGCAGATGGTATGTCGAAAGAATGGGGTTTCTCTTTGGGAGATATGACTGCAAATACCTTGGGCGCAAGTTTGTTAATCGGACAACAATTAGCTTGGAATGAACAAAAAATATCGATGCAATTTTCCTATCACGCTACCATTTATTCTAACTATCGTCCGGATGAATTAGGAAGTAATTTGTGGGAACATTTGGTGAAAGATTATAACGGACAAACGTATTGGCTTTCTGCCAACATTGCTTCGTTTGTTAAAACAGGAACTAATTTTCCGAAGTGGTTAAATGTTGATTTTGGTTACGGAGCAGAAGGTATGATTGGAGGAATGAAAAATCCGGATATGAAAGATTCCTTAGGAAATCCGATTGTTTTTAAACGGTATCGGAAATTTTTTTTAGCACCTGGAGTTGATTTGACGCGTTTGCTAAATGTTTCTCCTGTTTTACACGGTGTTTTTGAAACAACAGAGTTTATAAAAATTCCTGCACCAACATTGGAGTTTACACAGAACAAATTTTATTTTAAACCTTTGTATTTTTAAAGGAATAGCCGTATTTTTATGTAATTTCGAAGCAATAAATAGAGAATGAAAAAAGCACTTACATATTTGTGGAATAAGCATTCCGAAATGTATAAAATTTTTATTTTTTTGATGACGCTTGTCATTATTGTTTTTCTATTTCCTAAACAAGCGCAATTCAAATACGATATTGCTGGTATTAAAGGAAAGCCTTGGCAACACGAAAATCTAATAGCTCCATTTAACTTTTCTATTAAAAAATCTCCTCAAGAATTAACAAGTGAAAAAAACGAAATCCTTAAAAAGTTTAAACCTTATTTTAAAGTAAACGATACCATTTTAGATGGCGAAAAAAATCTTTTTAAAGTGCAATTATTGGCAGCAGAAAATGACAAGTTTTTTCAAATAAGAAAAAAAGTTTTTGATCCTAAAAATAAAAATTATTTAAAAGGAATTGTTCAATTGAGTGATGTATTGGATAATAAAATGCCCGATTTTTCCATTTATGTGGTGAATAACAATGTGGCTTCCGAAAAAGAATTATCCGATTTATTTACCGTTCAAACTGCTTTTAATTACATGAAACAAGCAGTTACTTCAGATGAAAATTGTGATAAAAAATTACTGCTTCCTGTATTGGAAAATTGTATTCAACAAAATATTTTTTACGATAAAGATATTTCTGATAAAGCTTTTAAACAGCAATTAGAAGGCTTATCTCCGGTTCACGAAGAAATTTTAAAGGATCAAAGTATTATTGGAAAAGGAGAAATTGTGGATGCAAAAAAATACGAAATTTTGCAATCGTTAAAAGATGAATACGAAGGACAAAGTACCAGTTCGAGCAGTTATTTTTTCATTTTAGCCGGACAAATAATTGTTGTTGCGATATGTTTATCGGTGTTATTCAGCTTCATTTATTTGTTCCGAAAAAATGTTTATGCCGATAATTCTCAACTTACTTTTATTTTACTGATGATTGTTTTATTTGTGCTGATGGCACTTGTTTCAGCACAATATGATATTAGTATTTACATACTACCATTTTGTATTTTACCAATTATGGTGCGTGCCTTTTTCGATACGCGTGTCGCTCTTTTTACGCATTTGGTAAACATCTTAATCTTGTCGTTTTTAGCTCCCAATCGTTTTGAATTTATTTTCTTAGAATTGGTTGTTGGGATGGTCGCCATTTTCAGTATTTTAAATATGCGTAAACGTTCGCAAATTTTTTATTCTGCCGGAATTATATTTGTAATGTATTGCCTCGCTTTTATAGGAATTTCAATTATTCAAGGTAACGCCATCGAAGCTGCTAATTGGCATACATATTTATATTTTTTGCTAAGTGCCGGATTTACCATTTTTGCTTATCCGCTGATTTTTGTTTTTGAAAAAACATTTGGTTTTATTTCGGATGTTTCTTTAATGGAATTGTCGGATACCAATAATCCGCTGTTGCGCGAATTGGCATCAAAAGCACCAGGCACGTTTCAGCATTCCTTACAAGTGGCAAACTTGGCAGAAGAAGCCATTTATAGTATTGGCGGAAATTCGCAATTGGTACGTACAGGTGCTTTGTATCACGATATTGGTAAAATGGATATGCCTTTTTTCTTCATCGAAAATCAAAGTACGGGCGTAAATCCACATGAAGATTTAGCGTATGAAGAAAGTTCTTCTATCATTATAAGCCACGTTATCAGAGGTATTGAGAAAGCGCGTAAACATAAAATTCCAGAAAAAATTATTGATTTTATTCGAACGCATCACGGAACTACACTCACTGCTTATTTTTATAATTCTTATAAAAAGGAAGCTGCTGATGGTGGCGTTTTGGATGAAGAAAGTTTTCGTTATCCGGGACCAATTCCGTATTCCAAAGAAACGGCTGTTTTAATGATGGCAGATTCTGTTGAAGCTGCTTCGCGAAGTTTAAAAACGTACGATGAGGAAACAATTGAAGCTTTGATAGATCAAATTATTAACGG
>DATLTG010000196.1:0-2822 GCA_035533735.1 Bacteroidia bacterium | reverse complement strand
CTAAAAGGCTCCAAAGCATCCAACGTTACTACCCAAGGCGAAATGGTAGAAGCAAAATTTTTGGCTAAAAATGGCCCGAGCGGAACGTATTCCCAAGTTTGAATATCGCGTGCCGACCAATCGTTAAACAATACCATTCCGAAAATAAATTCGTCAGCATTATCTGTCGAAATTGTTTCGCCCATCTTAGTACTTTTTCCAATTATAAAAGCCGTTTCGAGTTCAAAATCCAATAATTTGGTAGCACCAAAAACAGGATTTTCTGAATCTGCCGGTTTGGTTTGCCCTTTCGGACGATGAAAATTTGTACCTGAAACAGTTATGGATGAAGCTCTTCCGTGATACGCAACAGGCAAATGTTTCCAATTCGGAAGCAACGCATTTTTCGGATCGCGAAACATAGAACCTACATTTGTCGCATGCTCAATACTCGAATAGAAATCGGTATAATCACCAATTTTAACCGGCAATAAAAGTTCAACATTTTTTTGTTCGTGAAATATTTTTTTTCGAGCTTCTGAATTATCTCTTAATTCGGGATTTTCCATTGTCAGTAATTCAGAAATTCGATTACGCAAGTCTCGTGTTTGTTGTTTCCCAAGCGAAATAAAATCGTTTAAATAGTTGTTTTCAAAAACACTTGCAGAAAAATTATTTTTCAAAAATCCCAATTGATGGAGAGCAGCTATGTCCATCACAAAATTTCCAATGGCAACGCCTATTCTGGGAGAAATAGATGTTGTTTTAAAAATTCCAAATGGTAAATTTTGTATCGGAAAATCGCTGTTTTTCTCTACTTCAATCCACGATTTTAAATGAGGGTTATTTGCTTGTATCATCATCAATTCTTTTTCGCAAAAATACAATTTGAAATGGATTTAGAAAGGTGTTTCTTCATTTTATTTCTACATTTGTTTTGGATTTAGTGTTTCAAAAAAAAACTTTTTTATGCCTCGCGTTTTAAGAATTATCAACCGTTTCAATCTAGGTGGACCAACATACAATGTTGCCTATCTCAGCAAATATTTAGTACCAGAATTCGAAACATTATTAGTTGGCGGAGAAAAAGAAGAAAGTGAAGACAGTTCTGAATTTATTCTAGAAAAATTAGGTCTGAAACCAATTATTATTCCGGAAATGAAACGCCAACTTAGTTGGAAAAATGATAGAGCTGCATATAAAAAAATAAAAAAAATAATTCAAGAATTTAAACCAGACATTGTGCATACACACGCTTCAAAAGCTGGAACTTTAGGCAGATTGGCTGCTTATAATTGTAAAGTTCCTGTAATTGTACACACGTTTCACGGACATGTTTTTCATTCTTATTTCGGGAAATTAAAAACTTTTTTTTATAAAAGTGTAGAGCGTTATTTGGCTAAAAAAAGCACGTTCATCATCGCGATAAGCGAGAAACAAAAACACGAATTGGCGCAGGTTTATAAAATCTGTAAAGCTGAAAAAATAAAAATTATTCCGTTGGGATTTGATTTGCAACGCTTCCAGGAAAACAAAATAGAAAAAAGAAAAGCATTCAGAAAGCAATACAATATTGATGAAGATGAATTGGTAATATCAATTGTTGGCAGGTTGGTGCCGATAAAAAACCATCGTTTATTTTTAGAAGCATTGAAAATCGTTTCCAACAAAACGTCAATAAAAATAAGAGCTTTTATTATTGGTGATGGAGAAGAACGAGCCAATATTGAGAATTATGCTCGTCAGCTAAAAATTAATTTTTCGGATGCGAATAAATCAACAGAAAAAAATTTACTGACTTTTACTTCTTGGATAAAAGATATTGATATAGCAATGGCAGGTAGCGATATTATTGCACTTACTTCTTTTAACGAAGGAACACCAGTAAGTTTAATTGAAGCTCAAGCAGCCGGGAAACCAATAGTTTCTTGTAAAGTAGGCGGAATTGAGAATATTGTTTTGGAAGGAAAAACTGCTTTACTTTCTGAAAATAACAATGCAGTTGAATTAGCTCAAAACATCCTAATATTACTGCAAGATGGGACTCTTCGAGAAAAATTTTCGGACAATGGCTGGGATTTTGTAAACGAAAAATTCAGCTATCATAGATTAACAAACGATATGAAGTTCCTTTATCGTAACTTAATGAATCAGGAAATCAATAGATAAGAGCTGTTATAGGTTGCTTGTTATCCCGATATATTTTATATTTTTGTGCTTTATATTAACATAATTTAAGCCTTATGCGCAAAATTTTATTTTATTTATTCATTCTACTTTCTGTAAGCAGTTGCAGACTTCTTAACCCAAGTATGATGTTAAAAACTGGTAAAGCATATCAATACGACAAGTTAAACGATTCCCTAAGTCCGAAAGAATATAAAATATCGCCAAATGATATTATTAATTTTAGAATTTATACCAATGACGGTTTCAAATTAATAGATTTAACATCACTTAATTCTACGGGACCTTCAACTTCATCAGCGGCAGCCTCTTTAAACCCTACTTATTTAGTGGAAAATGATGGATTTATAAAACTACCAGTAATAGGACGCATAAAAATTGCGGGACTTACTATTAGAGAAGCCGAATTAATGTTAGAAGAAAAATTTACTAAATATTATGTAAAACCATTTGTGTTGCTTAGTATAACTAATATGCGTGTAATTATATTTCCTGGCGAACCTGGTGCTGCAAAAGTAATACCTTTAGTAAACAACAACACTACTCTTTTAGAAGCACTTGCACTTTCCGGAGGAATTTCGGAAAACGGCAAAGCATGGAAAATAAAATTGATTCGAGGAAATGCAGAAAATTACAAGGTTTATTTAATTGATCTT
>DATLTG010000195.1:0-6675 GCA_035533735.1 Bacteroidia bacterium | reverse complement strand
TTTTTTATTATTATTTTTCGTAACATTATTTTTTTTCCCCAATAGTAAATAGCATTGCTTTACAATACTCAGATACTATTGGGATTTTATCAAAAAACGATTTTTAATAAATTCCCCTAAAATGGGACTTTAAACAACTTCTTTAAAATATTTCTTATTGACCTAAAGCTTGCTGTTCTTTGGCTTGTTCTTTTTTATCGAAATATACTTTTTCTAAATCGCGGTATTCCATTGCATTGATATCGAAATTTTTAACATATTTCTGAATCAAACGATAATCCTCTTCATAAAAAATAGGCATATAAGCTGCGTCATCAATTCCAACTTGATCGGCTTCTTTATACAACTCAAATCTTTTAGTATCGTCAGTTTCGCGCAATGCCTTTACATATAACGAATCAAATTTAGGACTTACATATCGTACTGAATTGAGATATGATTTTTCAGAAAGTGTTTTAGGAACATCAGCTCCATAAAGTAATTGAAGGAAATCTGACGGATCTGGATAATCAGCAATCCAACCTGTTCTCCAAAAAGTTGCTTTTCCTGTTTCTAATGCTTCTAAATGTTGTGCAAAAGGCATTACATTTATTTCCACATCTATATTCAAATTTTCTTTTAGCATTTTTTGGATAACTTCCGCAATCTGAATATTTCTATCGCCTCCACCACTATTAGTTTGGAGTGTAATTTTTGGGAACCCTTTTCCGTTCGGATAACCGCCTTTGGCAAGTAATTGTTTTGCTTTATCAGGATCAAAAGAATATCCTTTAATATCTTTATAATCGTAATTACTGAAAGCAGGTGGAACAATTCCATAAAAGCCCGGAATTCCTTCTCCTTGTAAGGTATAATTCACAATTTTTTCGCGATCAATGGCATAATTAAATGCCTGACGCACATATTTATTGTTAAAAGGAACGGTTTGATTTTGAAATCCATAATAAAAAATACTCATTGCAGGAATTACTTGCAGATTGAAATTATTTACCTTTTTGGCATTTTGAACATCTCCCATAATATCGCCAATAAATTCGGTTGGAAGTTGAAAAACCATTTCTAAATGATCTTGTTTAAACTCAAGTAATTCTGATTTTTTTTCTTTGATAAACGTAATTTTCACTGCATCTAAATAAGGTAATTGATTGCCAAATTCATCCACATCCCAATATTTTGGATTACGAGTTAAAACAACGGCATCGCCTTCTTTCATTTCTTTTACCATAAACGGACCAGTTCCTACACATTTTACACGCATGTCAATTCCGTATTTGTCAAGTGCTTCTTTTGGAAACAACCAACAACCAGGCATTGTAAGGATATTTAAAAAACCAGCAAATGGATATTTTAACGTAATTTGAAGTGTATAATCATCGATTACTTTCACGCCCGAAACACCTCCAGCTAAAGGTTTTTTATCAACAGTAGATTGATAATATTCATCGGCACCAACTACACGACCTTTGAAGGTAGCTTGATATAGCTGATTCTGAGGACTTGCGGTACAAAGTTGATCAAAACAATATTTAAAATCTGCGGCAGTTACTGGTCTTCCTTTACCACCCGGAAAACAAGGATCATCTTGAAAATAAACATTTTTACGCAAGTAAAAAGTCCAAGTTTTGGCATCCGGACTTACATCCCATTTTTGAGCAATACAAGGAATTACTGTTAAATCGCTTTGAGATAATTTTACTAAACCTTCATAAATTTGAGAAGCAACATGAAATCCAGATATTTCAGTAACGTTTAATGGATAAAGACTTCTAAAATCCTCTACCTCGTTCATTCTAAAAACGCCTCCATAAGAAACATTTCCTTTTGCTACGCGATTGTCAGTATTTTCATTGGAATTTCCGCCACAAGAGGCTAAAAAACCCAATGTAATCAGTATGTAAAAAATTTTCTTCATATATTTTATGATGAATTAAGCTAAGTTACAACAACAACACAAATGTAAAGATTAAAATCATATATAATAATTTTTTTTAAGAAACTTTTTTTTTTACGTTATAAAATGCCTAAAAATCAACCTCCAACAAAATCGGACAATGGTCGGAATGCTTTGCTTGTGGGAAAATAACGGCACGTTTCAATTTATTTTCCAGCGTTTTACTTGCCAAATGGTAATCAATACGCCAACCTAAATTTTTGGCACGTGAATTTGCTCTAAAACTCCACCAAGTGTAATTGTGCGGCTCCGAATTAAAATGACGAAAAGTATCTACAAAACCACTTTTCATAAAACCATCAATCCAATTCCGTTCTTCGGGCAAAAAGCCGGATGAATTGGCATTACTAACAGGATTGTGAATATCAATCGGTTTATGACAAATATTATAATCGCCTGAAATAATAAGGTTCGGAAATTTTTTTTTCAATTCATTAATATAATTCTGAAAATCACTGAGCCACTCCATTTTAAAAGCTTGGCGTTCGTCTCCGCTCGATCCGGAAGGCATATAAACGCTCATTACCGAATAATTATCGAAATCGGCACGTAAAACCCGACCTTCGTTATCGTATTTTTCAATTCCGCAACCATATTCTACATGATTCGGTTTTTGTTTGGATAAAATAGCAACTCCACTGTAACCTTTCTTTTGAGCCGGATACCAATAATGATGATATCCTGCATTTTCGAAAATACTTACGTCCAATTGTTCGGGATTGGCTTTTATTTCTTGTAAACAAACAATATCTGGATCAGTAGCTTTCAACCATTCTATCCAACCTTTGCTGAGAGCCGATCGAATTCCATTTACGTTATAGGATATAATTTTTGTCATGTTTTTACGTATTAGCAATTGCCAAAATTAGAAATTAAACTAAAAATCAATAAATTCGGCTTGTGAAATTTTTTTTTTCCATTTTCCTCTTTTTTCTTTTTCTCTCGCCTTTCGCTGTTAGCGCGCAAAGCGGAAGCAATGTGCATTCAAAAACTTTTTTTTTAACTTCAACGGATACCGTAAAATTAGATTCATTAAGCATTATTCCAGGATCTTTAAAAATAAATTTTTCGGAAAATGAAGCGCTCGATTCAACATTTTACACAATAAATTATGCAAACGCTTTTATTATTTTCAATCAAAAAAAAATTCAACAAAATAACCTTGTCGGAAAAAAAGTTTTTTTAACATATCGTGTATTTCCATATTTATTTTCTGCCTCTTTACAACATAAAAATATCAATTCTATTCGACCGGATTTGTTCGGAAATTACAATCCGTTTGATTACGATGTAGATAAACAAAATACTGATATTGATCCATTTAAAACCGAAGGATTAAATAAAAGTGGCAGTATTTCGCGCGGTATCACCATCGGAAATACGCAAGATTTATCCGTAAACTCTAATTTAAATTTACAGCTTTCCGGACATTTGAATAACAACATTGATATTTTAATGGCAGCAACTGATAATAATATTCCCATTCAACCAGATGGAAATACGCAGCAATTGCAACAATTTGACCAAGTTTTTGTGCAACTTACCGATAAACGTTCCAAATTAATTGCAGGCGATTTTATATTAACACGACCAAAAAGTTATTTTATGGTTTTTAATAAAAAAGCCGAAGGACTCAGTTTCTTAACGTCATTCCCTCTTTCTGGAGATAAAAAAGATACAACAGAAATGATGAAAACTGCATTTAGTGCTGCTGTTTCAAAAGGAAAGTTTTCGCGAAATAAAATTTCAGGAGTTGATGGAAATCAAGGTCCGTACCGATTAAGTGGTGCAGATAACGAATTGTATATTGTTGTGCTTTCTGGAACCGAAAAAGTTTATTTAGATGGACAATTATTGGTGCGAGGACAAGACAATGATTACGTCATCAATTACAATACTGCCGAAATATATTTTACTCCTAAAAATGTTATAACACAAGACTCGCGAATTATAGTTGAATTCCAATATTCCGATCAAAATTATGTGCGCTCATTAGTAAATTTTAGTGACGAATACGATACTAAAAAACTGCAATTACGTTTTAATGCGTATTCCGAACAGGACAGTAAAAATCAACCTTTACAACAACAACTTACTGGTCAGCAAAAACAATTAATGGCAAGTGTTGGTGATAGTATTCAAAATGCAATTACGCCAAGTGTAGAAACTGTTGCATTTAATAATTCGCTGGTTTTGTACGCAAAAAGAGACACCGTTATCGGTACTGTTACCGATACTTTTTATGTTTATTCAACCGATTCTACACAAGCACATTACCAACTTACTTTTTCGCTTGTCGGACAAGGAAAAGGAAATTACAATCCAATAACTTCGAGTGCCAACGGAGCAGTTTATAAATGGTCGCCTCCAATAGCTGGCGTTTTGCAAGGATCTTACGAACCTGTTATACTACTTATTACTCCTAAGAAAAAACAAATGCTAACGCTTGGTGCCGATTATGCTTTATCAAAATACAGTCATGTAATGGTAGAAACTGCTTTGAGTAATAATGATGTAAATACCTATTCAACTATTGGAAAACAGAGCGATGTAGGTTATGCGTTGAAAGTAAAATTAAATAATATTGTTCCGCTTTCGCGAGATACTTCAAAAAATAAAACGAAGAAAAAAGATGTTTGGAATTTTATTTCATCTTTGGATTATGAAGCTGTTCAGAAAAATTTTTCACCAATTGAAACATATCGAAGTACTGAATTTGATCGCGATTGGAATAGAACAAATTCAACCATTTATAACAATCAAAATATTTTTGGAGCCAACTTCGGTTTATCAAATCCATTGCAGGGAATGATAAATTATACCTTTAATACTTTTTATGAAGGTAACGATTACAATGCTTTGAAAAATGGACTTATTGGAAATTATAAATACGAAGGATTTTTTCTCAGTTTTAACGGAAGTTATCTCAATTCAAAAACATTGATAGATAAAACTGATTTTTTGCGCCATTATGTTTCGATATCTCAAAAAATTAAATTTTTAATAGTGGGTGTAAAGGAAGCTTCTGAAGTGAATCATTTTTTCGAGAAAAGATCCGATAGTTTGCAAGCTAACAGCTATCAGTTTTTTCAACAAGAAGCTTTTATAAGTAATGCCGATACGTTGAAAAATAAATGCACCTTCGATTATTTACAGCGGACCGATTATGCCGAAAAAAATAATTTTTTACAAAAATCAGATTTCGCACGAAATTTTTCCTTCAATATAAATTTTATGCGCAATGCAAACAGCCAATTTAAAGGAACCATTACTTATCGTCAACTTACTATTTTAGATACTGCCATTACAGTTCAAAAGCCCGACAATACTTTACTTGGTCAAATACAATACAATTTCAGAGCATTAAAAGGAGCCATTACTTCCAACTCGTTTTACCAAGTTGGTTCTGGTTTGGAAGCGAAACAACAATACACGTATGTTCAAGTTCCGGCTGGACAAGGCGTTTATACGTGGGTGGATTATAATGGAGATGGAATTAAAGAATTGAACGAATTTCCGGTAGCTGCTTTTCCGGATGAAGCCGATTACATTCGTATTGCCACATTAACTAATCAATACATAAAAACATATACTAATCAATTTAGCGAGCAATTTAATTTACGTCCTGCTGCTTTGTGGCAAGCTAAAAAGGGTTTCAGAAAAATAATTTCCCTGTTTTTTGATCAAACTGCATTTCGAATATCTAAAGAAACCACTAACAATAATTTGGTAACTGCTTATAATCCTTTTGCACAAACAACACTTGATACCAGTTTGGTTTCGCTTACTTCTTCTTTCAGAAATACCATTTATTTTAATCAATTAAATCCAATTTTCGGAATGGATTTCGGATGGCAAAGCAATATAAATAAATCATTGCTTACTTATGGTTTAGATGCGATTTCGAATAATTATAAAGAATTACATACACGTTGGAATATTACTCCAAAATGGATGCTTTCCAGCGATTTTCAACAAGGTATTAAACTGAGCAATTCTCAATTTTTTACCACCAATAATTATCAGATAAATTATTTTCAAGGAACACCAAAAATAAGTTACCAACCTGGTACTGTTTTCCGAATCAGCTTTTCTTTTCAATACAGCGATAAACAAAACAGTGTTTATGATGGTGGAGAAACAGCCATTGCACAAGATTATTCTACCGAATTAAAATACAATGTACTATCTACCGGAAGCTTTAATTTGAAAGCAGATTATATCAATATTAGTTACAACGGTTTGCAAAATACTTCACTTGCTTTCGAAATGTTAGACGGATTAAAAGCGGGTAACAATGTAACTTGGGGCATTTCGTACCAACGCAATCTTTCCAATAATATGCAATTAAGTATTACTTACGATGGACGAAAATCTGATGGCGTAAAAACCGTTAATACCGGAGGCGCACAAGTGCGTGCGTTTTTTTAAAAAATTGCAGATTGAATAGGTTATAATGTGATGAGGTAATTAGGAAATGAAGTAATTGACAATTGATAATGAAGAATTGAAAAATATTTTTGGTGATGAAGAAAAAAAAGCGTTCATTCTGAACTTGATTCAGAATCTGTGAGGGAGAAATTTTACACGAAAAAACAATAATTTGAATTTTCTTTTTCGCTTTTTGTCTTGACACAAAAAGCGTAGAAAAAAGTCAAGGCTGGTTATATTTTTCTAAGATTTCTACGTAAAATTTTTCCACGCAGCCAAACTCGTTCGCGAAA
>DATLTG010000194.1:0-2201 GCA_035533735.1 Bacteroidia bacterium | reverse complement strand
GAGTTCTCAATTAATAATGGCGGGGGAGCAATTACGATTTTTAAGTAAGTATTTTTTAACGAAAAGATATTCTTTGGTGCATGGTGCAGAAATATTTGCAGGTTATTTAGAAAATGATTTAAAATTTGTAGAAAAAGTCGAAGAGGATAAACTTGCTCGTTCTCTTTTTACTTTTCAATTTGCGGAAAAAGCAATACGAAAAATGTTTCCAAAAGAAGCGGAACATATTCTGACAAATTTCGTAGAAATGATAGTGTTTGACGCTTTAACAGGAAATAATGACAGACATTTCTATAATTGGGGTGTAATTAAACACGTAGAAAATAAAAAAAATGCTATTTTTGCACCTGTTTACGATTCGGCACGTGGTTTGTTTTGGAACGATTCGGAAAGTAAACTTTTAAAATTGTTTGAGCAGCCCAAACAAATTGATGAAAAAATTAAAAAATATTCAGAGCAATCAAGACCTAAAATAGGTTGGGAAGGGTTAGAAGAATTAAATCATTTTGATTTGGTTGATAAAATATATTCATCCGATTCACGTTACAGAGAAGTATGTGCGAAATTAATAACCCAAGATAATTTAGAGAAAAGTTTAAATTTAGTAAACGTTAGTTTCTCTAAGTTTTATAGTTCGAACAGAATTGAGCTAATAAGGAAGTGTTTAACTTACAGATTTGAAAGATTAAGAAATATTGTAAAATAATATAGGAGGTGCATCATGTTAAACTTGCGTAAGATTTTTAAGAGCGAAGAGCAACCAGAAGGGTTAGAATTGACAACACCAACAAATGCTAAAGCACATTTTATTTTAAATTATAAAGACTTGTCTATTGGTTATCTTAACTATTCCAATGGGATGTGGATATTTGAATATTCTGATGAATTCAAACATCAAGATAAAATTGATGTTCTTGTTGATTTTCAAGAAAAAAACAAAAAGTATGAAGCAAAATACTTGTGGCCATTTTTTGCTCATCGAATACCAGGACTCGGTCAACCTCAAATTTTAGAAATCATAAAACATGAAAAATTGGATGCAAAAAACGAGATTGTTTTACTAAAGCGATTTGGAGGGAAGACTATTACGAACCCTTTCGAACTTACATCAGCTTAAATTAATTGCAATAAAATAAAAAAAGGAAATCAAATTTGGTTTCCTTTTTTTATTTGTAACCATTTTTTTATATTTTTATACTGTGGAAACAAAAACAGGAAATATTTTTTTTGAACGAATATCCGTATTCGGAAACGAAAGTTTTTTTTCAGAACGCACAGAGGGTTTTAGGTTCGGATTTAATGGCAAAGAGAAAACAGATGAGCTTTACGGAACTGGAAACGCCTACGATTACGGAGCAAGAATGTACGACCCGAGATTAGGAATATGGTTAAGTACAGACCCTGCGCAGAAAAAATATCCATTTGCATCTCCATTTTCGTCTTTTGGTGATAATCCAATTATTTTTACAGATAATGGTAAAACATTAGAACTTGGAGGAGACACAAAAACAGCCTTAGTAGATATACAGTCTTTAGTTCCACAACAATATCGCTCACAAATACAAATTAATAGCTCTGGTCAAATTATATTTGCAAGTTATGATAAATTACCAGATGCTACAAAAAATTATGAAGGGGTTAAATTGGTTAACGATTTAATAAACTCAAGTAACAAGTATAAATATTCAGTTGGAAATTATATTAAGGCAACTTCAAGAGGTGGATTTTTACCAAAAGGGACAAATGAATCTTCAGGTTATCCACCATCTCGTGTTGTTAAGCAAGTATTAGGTGCTGTTTCTAATTTATCAATAACACCGAGAGGCGATGGTACTTCTACAACCGATGATTTAATGCCTGAAAAGGGATATGCTGGAAGTGTTAGACTTTCAAAAGGTACTTTTTATACACTTAACAAAGAAGAAGAAAATGTAGTCCATGATAGAAATGACGTTGTTTTTCATGAATTGAAAGAAAATTTTTTAAGAACGGAAGGTAATGGCGGTAAAGGTATGGACTATAATTCCGCCCACAATGAATCTGCGAGTAAAGCAAATAAATTTTCAAATGAAGTAAACCACAAAAACGACCCATCTCCGGGTGCAAATAAAAATTTTGTTCCGGACAAGAAATAATCAGTAAGTTAAAAAACAATGAAAAAATATTTTCTCTTTTTTATTTTATTTACTGCTTGCAAAAGC
>DATLTG010000193.1:0-2462 GCA_035533735.1 Bacteroidia bacterium | reverse complement strand
ACTTGCAGCTTGTGTTAGCATTATTATCAATAAGTGGATTAAATTATCAAGCATTTTGCTCGCTACTTTTTTATTAATTATGATTTTAATTATGCACTTGCCAATGATTAGTAATCCAAATCCTCAAATGGCGCAAATGGCGGTAATGGGAGCTTTAAAAGATTTAGCATTGCTTGGTGCTGCATTATTTATAGCAGGAACATATTCAGAAAATAAAATTTAAAAACCAATAATTATGAGCCAATTTTTAGAAAACAATTTAGTTGTTTCAATACAACAGAATCATTATCAAACTTCTGTTAAAAGCAGGAAACACACTTTTTCGGTTGACGAACCAGAACATCTTGGAGGAAGTGATTCGGCTGCAAGTCCGAAAGAATATTTATTGGCAGCTTTAGGTTCATGCACCGCTATTACATTGCGCATGTATGCTGATCGTAAACAATGGAATGTGGAAACGATTAATGTGGAGTTGAATTTGGAACAAGATGCTGAAACTTCTGAAACCAAAATTACTCGCATAATATCAATTACCGGAAATATAACAGAGGAAGAAAAGCAACGATTGCTAACGATTGCAAATGTTTGTCCTGTTCACAAAATATTAAGTAATCCGATAAAAATAAATACATCCATAATTTAAAAAGATGAAAAATTTAGAATTAATAGAACCGATAAAAAATCGCTATAGTCCGATTATTTTTGAAAACAAAAATGTAGAAGATAAAAAATTAGCACTTCTTTTTGAAGCTGCTCAATGGGCTGCATCGTGCAATAATGAACAATCGTGGCGATTTATTTATGCGCAAAAAAATCAAACCGAATTGTATTCAATGTTATTTAATTGCCTTGTCGATTTTAATAAAGAATGGGTAGTTAGTGCGCCTATATTGATGTTAAGCATTGCGAAAAAAACTTTTTCGTTGAACGGAAAACCAAATCGGTTTGCCGCTTATGATTTAGGACAAGCTGTTAGTAGCCTATCTATTCAAGCAAGTTCTATGGGAATTCAAATTCACCAAATGGGAGGATTTGATGCAGAAAAGGCAAAATCTATTTTTAATTTAGGCGATGATTTTGAACCTTTGAGTATGATTGCAATTGGTTATCCAGGTGATGTACAAAAATTAACTGGCAAATTATTGGAAAGATCGGCAAGAACGCGCGTAAGAAAAAACATTGACGAAATATTTTTCAATCAAGCATTAGTAAAATAATTATTAAAAATAACGAATATGAAAACAATTATTCACAAAGCCAATGATCGCGGTAAAGCGGATCATGGTTGGTTAAAAACAGCTTTTTCATTCAGCTTTTCAGAATATTACAATCCGGAAAAAATTCATTTCGGAATGTTACGCGTTTTAAACGATGATAACGTTGCGCCAAAAATGGGATTCGGAATGCACCCACACGACAACATGGAAATTGTTACGATTCCGATGGTTGGTAGTTTGGAACACAAAGATAATATGGGAAATTCGTCCGTTATAAAAACCGGAGAAGTTCAAATTATGTCTGCCGGAACTGGCGTAATGCACTCTGAGTTTAATCCATCACAAACAGAGGCAACACAGCTTTTTCAAATTTGGATTTTTCCGAAAGAAAGAAATATAAAACCACGTTACGATCAAAAAGATTTTTCTGAATTATTGAAAAATAATTCTTTTAATACGCTTGTATCGCCAATAAAATCTGATGAAACTTTATGGATTAATCAAAATGCTTATTTTTCAATCGGAAAATTTGATGCCGGACAAAAAGCATCTTATAACATTCAATCAAAAGGAAATGGCGTTTATTTATTTGTGATTGAAGGCAAAATTGAGGCTGAGACTATTTTCTTGGAAAGACGCGATGCTGTTGGAATTTCAGAAACAGATAATTTTATTTTTGATGTAAAAGAAAATAGTCATTTGCTTGCAATTGAAGTACCGATGAATTAAAACTGTTGCAATTCTTCGTACAATTCTTTTAAAGGCAAACCCATTACATTGAAATAGGAACCTTCTATTTTTTCTATGCCAATGTAACCAATCCATTCTTGCGCTCCATAAGCTCCAGCTTTGTCGTAAGGCTTATAAGTAGTAATATAATAATCCAATTCTTCGTTTGTAAAATTTTTCATAAACACATTTGTTTTTACAAAAAAATCAATGGTTTTATTTTTTGATTTTAAACATACGGCTGTAATTACTTCGTGCATTTTTCCAGAAAGCATTTTCAGCATTCGGATGGCATCTTCATAATTTTCAGGTTTGTTTAAAACTTGATTATCCACCCAAACAATAGTATCTGCGGTAATTAGAAGTGAATTGGATTTTAAATCGGATTGAAAAGCCGCTGCTTTTTTTCGGCATAAATAAAGTGGAATTTCTTCGCGCTGAAGTGTTTCAGAAAATGATTCATCTACTTCTTTTGTTTGAATGATAAAATCCAATCCCAAGTCTTTCAATAAAAAT
>DATLTG010000192.1:0-3672 GCA_035533735.1 Bacteroidia bacterium | reverse complement strand
TTTTTTCAAACAACAATCCGATTGCTTTTTCAATGGATAATGAAATCGTGCAACTTTCTATTAAAGCCGGCACACATCGCATTTTGGTAAAAAGTGCCGATGCTGGAGATCCACCTAAATATTATGATTTTTTAGATTTTCAAGATGGCGACAACAGCTCTAATACAAACAATGCTTTAAGTAATTTATTTGGAATAAACTTCGGAAACAATAACAGCGATCAACATTTTTGCCTACGTATTACAGATACCTCAGGACATTTCGAAAAATCCATTCAACCCACTTTGGCTGAAAATTATACGCCTCAAAAATACGAAACCACTTTAACAGGTTTTCCTGTAATCAATTATTTTAAGCAAGAAATTGCAGCACATCCCGATAATTTATTTAACTATTATGCGCTTTCGAAAGCCTATATAACGCTTAATTTGAACGCACAAGCAGAAGAATTTTTTGTGAAAGCCTATCGTAAAAATAAATCTATTGTTTTATTCAAATACTTAGCTGCAAAATTTTATGCCGAAGATGGAAAAATAGAAAAAGCGTATGATGTATTAGCTGATATTAATCAAGATAAAACGCCCATTTTTGGAATGTTGTATGAGAAATTTCAAGACATTGATTTAACAACAGATGAAAATCGTTACCTCAGCGCATTAGAAAAACTAAAAAGCATAACACCTTCCAATTATCAAGTTATAAAGGCTTACGCCAATTATTACGATAAAAAGGGAATGCAAAAAGAACGCGATGCCTTTATCAAAAAAATGAAAGAAACTTATCCGGTTTACACCGATAGATTAAATTATTTGGCTTCTCTTTCTGATAATAAACCTACTCAAGACGAAACGGATAAACAAAAAAAACAAGATGCCAAACAAGCTGTTGCAAATACCAAAACACACTTTTTTGAAGACGACTACAATTCCGCTATTGATTATTATAAAGGGAAAAATAAATCTTCGAAAGTGTTGGACTTATATAGTGATTTGATTGAACACCAGCCATCTGAAATATCCGACCGAAAAGCAAAAGCAAAATATTTATATTCGGAAGATAAATACGATGAAGCCTTACAAGAATTATCAAACGTTTTAAAAATTTCTCCTTATGATCCAGGTGCCTTAGAAATAATGGGAGATATTTATAACGACCTCGGAAAAAAAGATAGTTTAAATTATAAAAAAGCACTTGTTTATTACCTAAAAGCAAAACAATACGAAGGTGATAGTCAAGATTTAGATGATAAAATAGACCAAATACGTGGACAAAAAACATTGAAAACATTGTTTACTGATACTAAAACTTTGGATGAGGCACTAAAAGATTCTTCTTGGATAGGAAAATATAACGATGCCGAATCTGTGATTTTACTTTACACACGAGATTTAGCTTATGATAGCACTGCTCACGTAGAAGTGTATCAGCAACTGATGATAAAAATTTTAACCGCTGCCGGAGCTAAAATATGGACCCAATACGATTTTAGTTTTCTCGGAAATATTAATATGGTAAAGGTTATTAAACCGAATGGAGCCGAAATTGTTCCGGATCAAAATGGTGGGTACATTGTTTTTAAAAGTTTAGAACCTGGTGATGTTATTGAACTAAATGGTATTTATTCTTGGCAACAACAATCTGAATTAGGAAAATATTTTGCACTTATCAGTTACCTTTCTTTCGAAGCTCCTGTTTATTACACAAAAATGGAAATAGCCATTCCAAAAGGAATGTATATGGGTTATTTGTATCAAAATATAGATAGCAGTTTAGTTAAATTTACAAAAGGCAATTATGATTTTTACAATTGGGAATATCACGAAAGACCTAAAATTGAACCGGAAGAAGCGATTTTGGATAATTATGATTTGTATGGAAGCATTACCGTTAGCTCTATTCCTGATTGGAGCATCCCTGTTAGTTGGTATCAGAAAAAAACATACCGCAAATTTGAATTGAGTTACGATGTAAAAGAAGCAATGGACAGCGTTATTAATCCGACAATGAGCGATAGCGAAAAAGTAGTGGCTTTGTATAATTATGTAACACGACAGATTAGCTATTCCTATGTTTCTTTTTTACAATCTGGTTACGTGCCGAAAGATCCCGCACTTACACTTTCTTCTAAAATTGGAGATTGTAAAGATGTAGCAACGCTGATGATTACAATGCTGCGCGCCATTGGTATTAAAGCTTATTATACACTTGTAAAAACAAATTCGTTGAATCATCAAGATATGTTGCCGTCTTTGAATTTTGATCACGTAATTGTTTGTTATTTCCTTAACGGAAAACAACACTTTTTAGATCTCACCACCGATTTTTATCCAAGTTATACCCTTACCGAAAACGATGTAAATGCCTGGGGATTGTTGATAAAAGATGGCGTTACAACCGATTTGCGTTTGCCGAAAGATAATTTAGATTCCACAAAAAATTTAGTGCAATATACCGAAGATGCTACTTTAAAAACTGATGAAAGTATTGATATGAAATCTTCTGCTGTATATCCAGGAATGGCTGGAGGCTTGATTCGCGAAACATTTTCAACTATCAGCCAAGCGGAGCAAAAAAATTATATTTTGAATGCACTTGGCAAAAATGTTTTTCAAAATTTGAGTTTAACAAATTTTCATTATGCCAATTTAAATGATATTTCTGAGCCGTTAAAAGCAACTTACTCGCTTTCGGCAAACGATTTTTCGGATGCTGTGGCGAATTTATTTATTTGTCGCATTCCGTATTTAACCGCTGTTCAGCCGAGTGCTGCTATTGCCAGTAAAGTACGCGTTAACCGTTTAGATGTTTCTCAATTAGGAAAAGACGGTCCTGTTTTGCAAAAAATTACATTGCATTTTCCGAAAGGTTATCATTTGTTGGAAGTGCCAAAAAATATTTATGTGCGAACAAAATACGGAGTTTATAGCGTGCATTTTAAAGCCGTTAAAAACGGACTTTATGTGGAAAAATACCAAGACTTTTTTATGGACATTATTCCGGTAGATGAATTTCAGGATTTCAAAAAATATTATCTCCACATTTTGAGCTTAGATAAACTGAAAATCGCGATACAGAAAATGTAATTAATTAAAAAAATGTTAAATTTTGCAGTAATTATAAAAATAGTGCTTACATTTGCATATCATTACATATAGATGGTTGCAGGTCTATCTGCAAGACTAAGATAAAACTAAAAACATGATAAAGAGAGCCATCCTGATAAAGTTGATGGCTCTTATTTTTTTAGAAGATATTATTTTATATGGAGAAAAAACCTTTCAAGTCAGATCTTTTTACATTCGCATTTATTCCAAACTACGAATTAGCTGTAAAGAACTTAGCAGAAAATCTTGCCGACAAAGAAAATTGGGATTTTTCGGACACACCTACGAAAAAATATAGTATTTTAAAAAATTATCTTGAATTTACATTTAGAAAATTACAGCAAGAAAAAAATAAAATACAGTTTACAGCAGATAATAAATTTGCTTGTTTCAATACAGGCCTTGTAACAGAAAATTTAGAAGATATTTTTGCTTTTTTCGAAGAATACAAAAATCCCAAAAAGGGATTTGTAATTCCTTTTTGTTTTAAAGCATTTTTAAAGAAAAGTGACAACAACGTTTTGAGGCATTTTTCCCATTCAATAACAGATTTTTCTAATTTTTTATA
>DATLTG010000191.1:0-5444 GCA_035533735.1 Bacteroidia bacterium | reverse complement strand
TTTTGTGGAATGAAATTATTAGAAAATAAAAATCAACTTTTAATGCCAGTCGGAATAAATTTTCATGGATTGGAAATGTTTCAAAAAGCTCCTACTTTGAAATATAAAATACAACAAGTTTTTTTAAAAAAACCGGTCTTGAAATCGATGCAAAATGCAGATGTTGTGTTTTCATTAGGAGGAAAACTGACAGAAATTATTGCCAAACACGGAATTAGTAAAGAAAAAATTGTACAAATCCCTATTGGAATTGATGAATCATGGTTAAATACAATGGCTTTGAAAATACATTCTCCACGAAAATTTATTTTTATTGGCAGATATGAACGAAGAAAAGGGATCGAAGAATTAACGAAAACAATCAAACAACTTTTACCAAAGCATCGTTTTAGTATTGATTTTATTGGAGCCATTCCAGAGTATAAAAAAATTAAATCATCAGCTGTTTTTTATTACGGAAGTATTACAGAAGTAAAAAAAATAAAGCAATTGCTTAGTCAAGCCGATGTACTTATTTGTCCTAGTTTTAGCGAAGGTATGCCAACAGTTATTTTAGAAGCAATGGCAAGTGGCTTAGCTGTAATTGCAACAGATGTTGGTGCTGTTTCGGAACAAGTAACTGAAAAAAACGGAAAACTAATTACTCCCGTAAATATAAATGAGTTGAAACAAGCTATAATTGAATTCATTAATATGCCGGAAGACGAGCTTTTAAAAATGAAACAATATTCGATGGAACGTATTTCTGATAATTTTACTTGGGATAAAATTATAATAAAAACTATTGAAAGTATAAAACAATTAAACTAAAACGTCAAATGGCAGTAAAAGGACAAGGAGTTAGAAAATTATCTTTAATAGATCAAGCACCAGATTGTGAAATGTTTATAAACACTCCTCTTTATGTTTTAACTGATTTAGTTAAAAATAAAAAGGTCGTTGATATTGGTTGTGGTTATGGCAGAAATAGAAGTATTGTTGAATCCGTTGGAGGAGAATGGATTGGTGTTGAACCTTTTGAAGGTGGAGCACATACAGTTGTTGGAGATGCAGAAAATTTACCTTTTGAAAATAATACTTTTGATGTTGCAATAATGGATGCAGTTTTAGAACATATTCCAAACGTTAGTAAAGCCTTTTCTGAAATTGCCCGAGTATTAAAACCAGGTGGATTATTTATCGGTTATGTTGCATTTATGGAATGTTTTCATGAAATTTCATACTCGCATTTATCATTCAAAGCACTTGAACACTATTCCAAAATTAATGGAATGAAACTTGAAAAAATTTCTGGAGGTTCTGCTTTTGGTATTGATTATCATTTGAGAGTGCTTTTTTATCCTTTACCATTCAAGTATAGCAGAAAAATGATCGCTTGGATGATAAGAGGCATTATTCGCACTAAATCTAAAATTGCTTATGTTGGATTAAGATTTAAAAGAAAACTAAAATCTGAAGAAGCAAAAGAATTAGCGTCATTATATTTTAAAATAGAATGTTTAAGACAATCAAACGGGTTTCAATATATCATTAGAAAAAATAATATTTGAGTTGTACCAATCTAAAATGAAGAAGCAGAAAAATTATATTCCTTTTAACAAACCATATATTTCAGGTGAAGAGCAGACATATATTAACGATGTAATTACTTCCGGCAATTTATCTGGGAACGGAAAATATACTTCAAAATGTGAGCAATTGCTTCAAAAAAAATACGGCTTTAAAAAAATAATTCTGACCACTTCTTGCACAACTGCTCTTGAAATGTCGGCTTTACTAATGGATATAAAACCGGGCGATGAAGTTATAATTCCATCTTTTACGTTCGTTTCAACAGCAAATGCGTTTGAACTTTTTGGTGCAAAAATAATTTTCGCAGACAGCTCTGAAAAAAATCCCAACATAGATGTTTCAAAAATAGAAGCTCTTATCACTAAAAAAACAAAAGCCATCGTTGTTGTGCATTATGCAGGAATTGCTTGTGATATGGAAACGTTAATGAAGCTTGTAAAAAAACACAAGTTGTTTCTTGTCGAAGATGCTGCTAATTCGATAGATGCATTTTATAAAAATAAACCACTTGGAAGTTTCGGTCATTTTGCTACTTTCTCATTTCATGAAACAAAAAATATTACTTCAGGAGAAGGTGGAATGTTAGTTATCAATGATAAAAAATTTGAGAAACGTGCCGATATAATAAAGGAAAAAGGAACCAACCGAGCTTCCTTTATGTTGGGAGAAGTAGAGCATTATAGTTGGATTGATAAAGGTTCATCTTTTATGCCTTCTGAAATAACGGCAGCTTTTTTATTCGCACAAATCAACAACATTGATAAAGTGCAGCTGAAACGAAGAACTCTTTGGAATACTTATTTCAAACAACTTGAAAAACGACAACAGAAAAAAACTTTTTTTCTTCCTGAAATTCCTGTTTATGCCGACCATAACGCACATGCTTTTTACATTGTTTGTGAAAATAATAAATCAAGAACAGCTCTTCAAAATTATTTAAAAGAAAAAAATATTTCTGCTCCTTTTCATTATTTATCACTCCATAAAAGCCACTATTTTAAAAAAAAATACAATGGCAAAAATCTTATCAATTCAGATAGATATACAGATTGTCTCTTAAGATTGCCTTTATTTTATGAGTTAAATACAACAGAAGTAGTTTATATTTGCGATTGTATTAATAATTTTTTTTCATCAAAAAAATAATTTTCCAATCGTTTGAAACTCGTAATAAAAGATAACTTCCAATTTTTTATTCTCCTACTTACTTGGGTTATAGTTGGTGCTTATGGAGGTCCAGCTATTTATGGATATCTCCCGATTACGATATTATTATTGAAGAAAAAAGAGCGATACATGGAGCTTTTTATCGGTTTTTTTTTCATGCTTATTATTTCGGATAGCAGACAACAATTTTTATCATTCGCTGAAAATGCCAAAAATGAATACATCGTTTTATTGCTTTTATTTATCATTTTTGATTTTAAAAAATTCCAACCACTAAATCTTTTATATAAAAGATTTATTCCGTTTTTTATAATGGCATTTATTTGCTTGTTTTATTCCTTCACTTTTTTAGACAGTTTTTCAAAAACTCTTTCCTACCTATTTATGTTATTTATTGTCCCGAATTATATGTCGAAAGCTTTCCGTGATCACGGTGGAACATTTATAAAAACATTAATTTGGTTCGGAACATTTATGTTGTTTGTTGGTTTTGTGATGAAATTATATAATCCAGCTTTAACCACGTTGGAAGACCGTTATTCGGGAGTACTTGGTAATCCTAATGGACTTGGTATTTACGTTACAATGTACTTTTTAGTTTGTGCCGTTGCTTTTGAGTTTTTCCCAAACTTATTTTCAAGAGCAGATAAATTAATAATTTATTTTGCCATTTTTGCCTCCCTTATTTTATCCGATTCTCGAAGTGCTATTTTTGCCATTTTAATTTTTCTATCTTTTAGATACTTCTATAAGCTTTCTCCTTTTTTAGGATTTATCTTGTTTGTTATAATTTTAGCGAGCTACCAATTTATAGATACAAATATTGAAGGTGTTATCAGTGCAATGGGCTTACAAGATTTTTTTCGAGTAAAAACATTTGCCGATGCTTCTGGACGTTTTGTTGCTTGGGGATTTGCTTGGTTAAATATTAAAAATAGTATTTTCATCGGACATGGATTTAATTATACGGAATTCTTATTTAAAAAAGATGCGGATGCACTAAGTATTCTCGGACATCAAGGTAATGCACACAATTCCTATCTTACATTTTGGTTAGATACAGGTTTAATAGGGCTTTTGCTATACTTTCGTGGGTTTTTAATTTCATTTATTCAAGCAGCAAAAAAATCACGCATTGCTATTCCGATAATGTATGCGGTTTTATTTTCTATTACTTTTGAATCATGGCTTTGTGCATCACTCAATCCTTATACCATTCAGTTGTTTATTATTTTAACAATTATTTCAGATGATGAATTTCACACACAAATCGAAGAAAATATTATTTCTGTACGCTGAATTGGCAACGTATTTCACCAATTGTTTAAATCTCCTTTCGGAGGAAAATAATATTGAGATTCATCTTGTCAAACTTCCTGTAAACAAAGAAGCTCCATTTCAATTAAAACTACATCCGAAAATAAATGTATATGAAAAAAATAATTTTTCAGCAAATGAATTGGAAAGATTAGCTTCAAGTATTTCACCCGATTTAATTTATTGCAGCGGTTGGATAGAAAAAGATTATTTGAAAATTTGTAAAAAGTTCAAGAAAAATATTCCTGTAATTGTAGGTTTGGATAATCAATGGGAGGGGAAATTAAAACAATATCTTGCCTCAATTATCAGCCGATTTACACTATTAAATTATTTTTCTCATTGTTGGGTTCCAGGAAAACCTCAGTTAAAATATGCCGAAAAATTGGGCTTCAAACGTAAAAATACGTTTACTGGCTTTTACAGTGCAGATGTTGATTTTTTTCGAAAACAATTTCTTGAATACAAAGAACTCAAAAAAAATAAATTACCACATCGCTTTATTTTCGTTGGTAGGTATTACGAATTTAAAGGCATCAAAGACCTTTGGCAAGCCTTTATCGAATTAAAAAATGAAACTGAGAATGATTGGGAATTATGGTGTTTAGGCGTTGGCGATATCGAACCGATTCAACATCCAAACATTAAACATTTCGGGTTTGTACAAGCTAATGAAATTTCTAAATATATAAAAGAAACAAGTGTTTTTGTATTGCCAAGCCACAAAGAACCTTGGGGTGTTGTAGTGCATGAATTTGCTGCTGCTGGTTTTCCGCTAATTTGCAGCGATAAAGTAGGAGCAGCTTCGGGATTTCTTGAGCCAAATAAAAATGGATACATTTACCATTCAGGAAATATAGAAGAATTAAAAAGTAAATTAAAAAAAATAATTTCATTAACTGATAATGAACTTTTTAAAATGTCGGAAATAAGTGCAGAAAAAGCACTTCAAATTACTCCCGAAAAATGGAAAAATACAATTTTATCTATTTTAAATAAGAACTAAAATGTGCGGAATTAACGGAATATACGGCATTAAAAATAGCGAAGAAGCACAATCTAAATTAAAAAAGATGAACGATGCTTTGGCGCATCGTGGACCAGATGATGAAGGTGTTTATTTTGCAAACGAGATGGCATTGGGTCACAGAAGACTTTCTATTATTGATCTTTCCGCAGCAGGTCATCAACCAATGTCTTCAAGCGATGGTCGTTATACAATTGTTTACAACGGTGAATTATATAATTACAAAAAAATAAAACTCGATTTACAACGCGTTACACGCGATGATTCACCTGAAAATACAAACTTTATTTTCCGCACCAATACGGATACTGAAGTAATTCTTGCCGCTTACATTCGTTGGGGAAAGGAATGTTTGCAGCAA
>DATLTG010000190.1:0-3493 GCA_035533735.1 Bacteroidia bacterium | reverse complement strand
GTTTTTCAACAAATATTGATAGAGAATATGCAGAATCTTTAAATCGAAATATTACCGCATCAGATGTATATATTGCGCCCACTTATGAAAAAACATTCAATATGTCGCGATTGTATAATTTTAAATACGATTTGACAAAATCACTTTCTGTTGATTTTAATGCAGATAATGAATCGCGTGTGTTGGAACCACAGGGAATGATTAATACACAGGAAAAGCGCGATAGTGTTGAAAAAAGTTTTTTTCAAGGAGGCACAAATATTAGTTACAGACATGGAACAAACATTAATTATGATATACCGATAAATAAAATACCGTTGCTTGATTTTGTTACCGCAAACGCACGCTATTCTACCAATTACGATTGGCTAAGATCTCCATTTTCTGCTGACAGTTTAGGAAATACAATTCAGAATGCCAATACGTTACAATTGAACGGGCAGTTTAATATGATTACTTTGTACAATAAAATTCCGTATTTCAAAAAATTAAATGAAGGAAAAAACAATAGTCGCAGACCAAATGCGCTTAACAACAATAAATCAACATTAAAAAATAACTCAAACTCGAAATCAAAACAGGACTCCACTAAAAAGGATAATGCCAACAAAATACAAATAGTAGAATATTTGGCAAAAGCATTAATGACAGTAAAAACAGTTGCATTAACGTTTTCAACCAATCAAGGAGCACTGTTGCCAGGATACAATGATTCAACACAGTTGTTAGGGATGGATCCAAAAACAATGGCTCCAGGATTTGGTTTTATATTTGGACAACAGAGTTTTGGAAAGCAAAATAAAAACATTGCAGAATATGCAGGAAGTAAAGGTTGGATTGTGAAAAATTCGTCATTAAATATTCCGTTTACTACTTCTCACGGAACAAACTTGAATTTTAGAGCTAATTTAGAACCACTTCGTGATTTAAAAATTGATATTGTTGCCAATAAAACACAATCTCAAAGTTTAAGCGAATTTTATCAGTGGGATGGTACTCAATATAGTCCACAATCACCCATCATGACAGGAAATTATACGATTTCATATCTTACATGGCGAACTGCTTTTAGTAAAACAAATACCAGTAATTTTTCTCAGGTGTTTCAAAACATGTTAGATTATCGTACTGCTATTTCTCAACGTTTAGGCGCAGCAAATCCATATTCAAACGGAATTATTCCCGGTACAGCATATAAAACCGGTTACGGACCATATTCTCAAGATGTGCTAATTCCTGCATTTTTAGCGGCATACACTGGTAAATCTGCTAACAATATTGGATTGAGTGCATTTCCAAGTATTCCTATGCCCAATTTTAGACTTACATATACTGGTTTTATAAAATATCCTTTTTTCAAAAAATATTTTGATGTATTCACTTTGTCAAGTGCTTATCGTTCTTCGTATAGTGTAGCTTCTTATACTTCCAATTTATTGTTTCCACAAGGACAACAATTTTCAGATTCAATAGATCACACAAGCGGTAATTTTCAACCAGTAAATCTGATAGGTATGGTTGATATTTCTGAACAGTTTAGTCCTTTAATTAAAGTAGAAATGACATTTAAAAACAGTATTTTAGGAAATCTTGAAATAAGAAAATCAAGAGATATTGCTATGTCAATTTCCAGTCAGCAATTAACAGAAGTAGATGGAAGTGAGTACGATATTGGAAGTGGTTATCGTTTCAAAAAATTAGTATTACCGTTTAAATTATTTGGTAAACCAATAAAAAGCGATTTGAATTTGAAATTGGATTTAGCCATTCAAAACAATCAAACCGTTATGCGTAATATTGTTGAAAATGTAAGTCAGGTAACTTCCGGACAAGATATTATCTCCATTAAATTTTCAGCAGATTATATGGTAAGTACGCGACTTACATTACAAGCATTTTTTGATAAGGTTATAAATAATCCGCTTATCTCATCCACATTTCCAACTTCTAATGCCAACTCAGGAATCAGTATTCGATTTACATTGTAAAAATACTTTTCTATAATTTTTGCAAGAACAATTTCCACAAAAAAAATCCTTTGCAAATTTTGCAAAGGATTTTTTTAGCTTTTAAAAATTAATTATTACATCATTCCGCCCATTCCGCCACCCATTCCTGGATTTCCCATTGGCGAAGAATTTTCTTCTTTTTTCTCGGCAAGAACACACTCAGTTGTGAGTAACATTCCGGCAATAGAAGCTGCATTTTCAAGCGCAACGCGCGTAACTTTTGTAGGATCAATAACACCTGCTGCAAGCAAATTTTCATATTTATCAGTACGTGCATTGTAGCCGAAATCTGCTTTTCCTTCGCGTACTTTTTGAACAATAATAGAACCTTCTAATCCAGCATTAGAAACAATTTGACGAAGAGGTTCTTCGATGGCACGTTTCACAATTTGAATTCCGGTTGTTTCGTCTTCATTTAGTCCTTTCAATTTTTCGAGTACTTCAATAGCTCTGATGTAAGCAACTCCGCCTCCCGTAACAATTCCTTCTTCCACAGCAGCACGTGTTGCATGAAGTGCATCGTCCACGCGATCTTTTTTCTCTTTCATTTCCACTTCAGTTGGCGCACCAACATAAAGTACCGCAACGCCTCCAGCTAATTTTGCCAAACGCTCTTGTAATTTTTCTTTATCATAATCAGAAGTGCTACTTTCAATTTGTGCTTTAATTTGATTTACGCGTGCAGTAATTTCAGATTTTTTTCCGCCACCGCCAACAATAGTTGTGTTGTCTTTATCGATGGTAATTTTTTCGGATTTTCCAAGATAAGATAAATCGGCATTTTCCAATTTAAAACCTCTCTCTTCAGAAATCAATGTACCTCCTGTAAGTATTGCAAGGTCTTCTAACATAGCTTTTCTTCTATCTCCAAAACCAGGTGCTTTAACAGCCGCAACTTTAAGTGAACCGCGAATTTTATTTACAACCAAAGTTGATAACGCTTCGCCATCAATATCTTCTGCAATAATTAAAATTGGTTTTCCAGTTTGAACACCTTTTTCCAAAATTGGAAGCAATTCTTTCATATTGGAAATTTTTTTGTCGTAAAGTAAAATCAAAGGATTTTCCAAAACGGCTTCCATTTTTTCTACATCAGTTACAAAATAAGCAGAAACATATCCTCTGTCGAATTGCATTCCTTCTACAATTTCTACAGTAGTTTCTGTTCCTTTAGCTTCTTCAACAGTAATTACACCTTCTTTTTTTACTTTAGCCATTGCTTCGGCAATTAGTTTTCCTACAGCATTGTCGTTATTGGCAGAGATAGTGGCAACTTGTTCAATTTTTTTATTGTCATCACCTACTTTTTGCGATTGTTTTTTCAGATTCTCGACAACTGCTTCCACAGCTTTGTCAATTCCTCTTTTTAAATCCATCGGATTAGCACCAGCGGCAACGTTTTTCAAACCACCTGTAACAATTGCTTGTGCTAAAACGGTTGCAGTAGTAGTTCCATCACCTGCAATATCAGCAGTTTTTGAAGC